>SUYV01000040.1 GCA_015060255.1 Bacteroidales bacterium
CTCGAACCCTGGACCCCAACATTAAGAGTGTCGTGCTCTACCAACTGAGCTAGGGAAGCAGTATTTTCCGTGATTCGCATGGGGCTCGAACCCATGACCCCAACATTAAAAGTGTTGTGCTCTACCTGCTGAGCTAGCGAATCAATCCGAGGTCATTCTTGGGTCTCTTGTGAGTTCCTTTCGAATTGGGACTGCAAAGGTACGATTTTTTTCCAATGCTGCAAACTTTTCATACATTTTTTCAAAAAAAATCTTTACATCCTGCTGGAATCCTGCGACTGCAAACAGGATTCCCCGTGCCAGTTCGCTCTGGAGCAGAATGTAAAGAAATTTAAGAATCAGCATCCTAGAATGCCACACCAAGCTTGAATCCTACATTGTTGAGATTCTTGATCTTGAAGCTGTCATTGCGGTTTGTCGAGAAACTGTAGTATGCGGCAAGCTGGAATCCGACATCAGTCTTGTGGAACGGATAGTAGGTGAATCCAAGCTCAGGAGACATATAGAATCCCCAGTTGTCATGTCTGTTGACAAATGTGGACATGTATGTGCTCTGCGTAGAGTATTCAGCTCCCATCTTGTTCTGAAGATATGGCTGGAACTCCCCTCTCATGAAGCGTATCCTTGTCATGACTCCGAAAGGAACCTGGTAGATGGACCTGTCAAGGTCAGTAGTGATCGCTGCATTGTTCTCAAGCTGATAAGTCTGCTTTGGGATATACTTGTTGTTGGTACCGAAGCTTGCAAATCCTCCGACAGCGAATTTAGGGGTAACATAGTATCCTCCTTCGAGGTATGCGCCATAGCCCTGGGCTGTCTGCACATATTCATTTGCAATGGTTCCGTTGAACTGCCAGCCTCCGCCGACAAAGTAGCGCTTGCCCATCTGGGCGTTGGCCTCGCCTGCAAAGAACATCAGGGCAGCACCGGCCAAAATTATGTATATGAACTTTTTCATATCAATTTCTCCTTAATGTTATTTCTGATCTGTTGTCTTGTTGAGATATGGAGACTGCGCGAAAGCCTGGTTGATGGACGAGGTCATCCTCTTGACGTCGTAGCTTGCGCTTGGTCCCGCAGGGCCTCCTATGTATGATGTCCATATGATCTCGAGCGATTTGCCGCTGCCCTGCTCTGCAGTGAGGTCAACCATGTCAGCGACGAGCGCATTTGTCGAGAAGGTATATGTCACACGATAAGGATAATAGTATCCGTACCAGTCACCCCAGTAACCAGGAGACCAATAACCAGGATAGTCAAGCCACCAGTATGGGTCATTGTAGTACTGAACATACCTCTCTGTCTTGATCATATAGGTGAGCTGGATACCGAGGTCTGCATCCGGGTTGGATGGAGTATAGATGTATCCGAGCTTCTCCATATTGGTCCTGAAGGCCTGGATGAGAGCAAGAGCATTGTCAGACTGAGAGTACTGAGGCTTCTCGCCCTGGCCTATGATGAGAAGGCTGTCAGGAATGTCGAAGGTTGTAAACTTCGTAAAGTCTATGTCCTTGTCAGGAGCTGTGTATACGAGATATTCGTTGTCACTGTCCTGTGGGTATGGCTCCTTGTGGCAAGCGACAGCCAGGAGGGCCAATGCTGAAATAAAGATGATCTTTTTCATTGTGTCTGTTGTTTAAATCCGTTTATAATGAACTTCCTTCTATGACTCTCGAGCTCTCATAAGGGACAATATCACCCTGGAGCCATACAGTATTGGAGTTGAAGTTCGGGTAGATGGTAGCCGAAGCGCTGTTGGTGCCTGGAGTCAGGTATATCTCCACCTGGGCATTGATTCCTATTCCCATCACATTGAAGGAGTACGTAGCAAAACCCTTCTTGCCAACGCGATACTCCTGGCCTGAAATCATACCGTCTACCGTCACTCCGCCGACACCGTTAGGACCGGAAGCAAAGTTGCTTGGAGAAATCTGGACAACCGCCCTGTTTCCTTTCACGGAAATGAAGTTGGTTGTGGAGTTGACGAATACATTCGCTCCGTTCTTGAACGAGACAGTCTGAGCCTCAAGCACAAAGTCCTGATTCTTAACTGCGGCGAAAGCCTGGACAGCGGCTATGGAGTCGGTAAGCTCGCGGATCTTCCTGTCCTGTTCAGAGCGTGCCCTGAACTCGGCCATGTCCTTCTTCCATGCGTCCATAGTATCCTGTCCCTTGCCGGCACGACCATTGCGGTTGCCGCTCTGAGCAGATGCGTCGGGGGCAGTCATTGCAAGCCCTGCGACTATTACCATAAAGGTCAGTAAAACTCTTTTCATAACAAATTCTAATTTTTAAAAATTCAAAACTACAATGACAAAGGGCATACCAAACCAAGATATATAAGGCTTGATTTTTGATAATTGGGAATCATAAAGACTAAGGAAATGAGAACATCATCAAAGATACCATCATCATATGACGGGCTGGGAATCAGCATCTTAGAGACACACGAATCTACATCTCCGAAAGGAGTGATAATGTTTATACACGGATTGTGCGGAAGGAAAGAGCGACAGTTACCGGCTATGGATTACTTCACTGGAAAGGGATACATATGTGTCGGATTTGATCTCAGAGGACACGGAGACAGTGTAAGGAAAGAAGATGACAGAGGCTATCTGTATCAGGCCGGAAAAGAAGGAATGATACAGGATATTGGAAGCGTCATGAAATGGATCAGAAGACAATACATGAATATCCCTGTATTCATTGTTGCACACAGTTTAGGGTCCCTTGCAGCACGCACATATATTAAAAGGAACGACATCAACATTGACGGTCTTATTTTATGCGGCAGTCCAAGTTACAATCCGTTCAGCAGAATCGGAATATGGATAATGAAAGCGATCTGCCTTACAGGACACAGCAGAGCAAGGACAGGAATGCTGCAGAACCTTGTTTCTGCAGGATACAACCGCAGGTTCAGGCGAGAGGGCTGGCAGGCCTGGACTTGTTCAGACCCGGAAATCAGGGATATGTTCGAAAATGATCAAAAGTGCAATATCGCAATAACCGCAGACTGCTCTCTGACATTGCTTGAACTGATGGCTGAGACATATGACAAAGAAGGATGGAAAATAACCAACCATGAACTACCTATTCTGTTCATATCGGGAGCTGAGGATCCTTGCATGATAAGTATGAAGAGATTTCACAGATCGGTAGGCTTCATGAATACGGTAGGATATAACAATGTTTCCAGCATTATTTATCCGGGAATGAGACACGAAGTGCTGAATGAAAAAGGGAAAGAAGCGATATGGGACGAAATGCTGGCTTTCCTCCAGAATATATAATGCAGACGGGAGTAACATAAGTTACTCCCGTCTGCAAAGTTATCTGTTTGATTTCAAACAAATTACCTCATTAGTATTCCTCTTCGTTCCAGAAGAAGTCGTCCTTTGACGGATAGTCCGGCCAGATGTCTTCGATGCTTTCGTAGATTTCGCCGTCGTCTTCAAGTTCTTCAAGGTTTTCCACTACTTCGAGAGGTGCTCCCGAGCGTGTTGCGTAGTCGATGAGCTCCTCCTTTGTTGCAGGCCATGGAGCGTCCTCGAGTCTGTATGCAAGTTCAAGTGTCCAATACATAGTTATATAGATTTAAATTATTAATAATCAGCGTTTTCAGTTCAAAGCCCTACTAAGGGGGCGCAAATATAGACAAAAAAACTTAATGATGATGTTCTTTTTGTTATTTTTGCACAAAATTTATACGAATTTCATGATGGTGCCATGGAACAAGTACCATACCACCATGTAAGAATGCATCTTTTTGACATAAAAACCATATAAAATGGCCTATACCAAAGACGAGCGCTACGACGAAGCGACAACTGCTGCCATCGCGGCACACTATAAGGAAATACTCAAGCTGTTGGGCGAAGACCCTGAGCGCGAAGGACTTGTGAAGACTCCGGAGCGAGTGGCGAAGGCACTGCAGTTCCTGACACATGGAAGCCAGCAGGACGGAGCGGAGATCCTCAGGAGCGCGATGTTCAAGGAAGAGTATCAGCAGATGGTCCTGGTCAAGGACATCGAGTTGTATTCTACCTGCGAGCATCATGTGATGCCTTTCATCGGCAAGGCGCATGTGGCATATATTCCTAATGGTACGATCACCGGACTGAGCAAGATCGCACGCGTCGTGGAGACTTTCGCCCGCCGTCTGCAGGTGCAGGAGAGGCTGACGACTCAGATACGCGACTGCATCCAGGAGACTCTCAACCCGCTTGGGGTGGCTGTCGTCATCGAGGCCTCACACACATGCATGACCCTCAGAGGTGTGCAAAAGGCCAATGCGGTGACAACCACATCGGCCTTCAGCGGTATCTTTCTCAAGGATGAGAGGACCCGTAATGAGTTCCTGAACCTGATCAGGTAGATCTTACAGATATGCATCTTCTACGACCTTGGCGCTTCTTGCTATGAAGTCGCTGAGGTCTTTTCCTTTTAGCATGCCGTTGGCGAGAAGAGCGAGGTCTGTAATCTGCTTGAGGATCTCGTTGTCAAGCGCAAATGCTTCGAGCGCATCCTTGTGCTCCGCAGAAGCCGCGATGATCTTGGTCACGAGAGGATTCTCCATGTTCACGACGATGTTATACATCATCGGCATCTCGCCGTAGAAGTTCATTCCTCCGCCCATTGCAGACATCTCGCGGTAGCGGCGCATGAACTCGCTCTGAGTGATGAGGATAGGCGCAGCCTCAGCTCCGAGGTTCTCTGCCTGGACATGATATTCATTTTCCTTCGGAAGAACGGCCTTGAACATCACTGAGAGTTCCTCCTGCTCGGCCTCGGTCAATTCTGGCTTTGACTTGTCATCCTTAGGGATGAGGTTGTCAACCGTGTCAGAGTCAACGCGTGCGAAGCGTGAATTCTCGATCTTGCTTTCAAGAAGCTGGACATAGTGGCTGTCAAGCTGGCAGTCCATCAGGAGCACGTCATAGCCTTTGTTCTTTGCAGCCTCGATGAATGCATACTGGCTGTCCACATCTGTCGCATAAAGGAAGACAGTCTTCTTGTCCTTGTCGGTCTGCTCCCCTTCTATCGCCTTCTTGTAGTCGTCGATGCTGAAGTACTTCCCTTCTGTGGTCTTGAGAAGGGCGAACTTCATCGCACGCTCGCAGAACTTCTCGTCAGAAAGCATTCCGAACTCGATGAAGAGCTTGAGATTGTCCCACTTCTCTTCAAGCTGCTGACGCTCGTTCCTGAAGATCTCGTCAAGACGGTCTGCGACCTTCTTCGTGATATATGTAGATATCTTCTTTACATTGGCATCGCTCTGGAGGTAGCTTCTTGAGACATTGAGAGGGATATCCGGTGAGTCGATGACTCCGTGAAGGAGTGTAAGGAACTCAGGGACAATGTTCTCGACAGAGTCTGTGACGAACATCTGGTTGCAGTAGAGCTGGATCTTGTTGCGCTGGATCTCTACATTGTTCTTGATTTTAGGGAAGTAGAGGATACCTGTGAGGTTGAACGGATAGTCCACATTGAGATGGATGTGGAACAGAGGCTCCTCTGCCATAGGATAAAGGGCTCTGTAGAACTCGTTATAATCCTCGTCCTTAAGGTCAGCCGGCTTGCGTGTCCAAAGAGGCTCAACCTTATTGATCACGTTGTCCTTGTCAGTGTCTACATACTTGCCGTCTTTCCACTCCTGTTCCTTGCCGAATATTACGGGAACAGGCATGAACTTGCAGTATTTGCTCAGGAGGCCTGAGATGCGTCCTTTTTCAGCAAATTCCTTCTCGTCTTCCGCGATGTAAAGGGTGATGACAGTTCCCCTGTCCGCCTTGTCGCACTCTTCCATATCATACTCAGGAGAGCCGTCGCATGACCATTTAACGGCCTTTGCTCCGTCCTTCCACGAGAGGGTCTCGATGGTCACCTTCTCCGCAACCATGAATGCAGAATAGAATCCAAGGCCGAAGTGACCGATGATGCTGCCGAGCTGGTCCTTATATTTCTCAAGGAACTCGCCTGCTGACGAGAATGCGATCTGGTTGATATACTTGTCAACCTCTTCCGCTGTCATACCGATACCGTTGTCGACAATCTTGAGGGTCTTTGCCGACTCATCGAGCTCAATGCGTACGGCAAGCTCGCCGAGCTCGCCTTTATAGTCGCCGGAAGCGGCAAGGGCCTTCATCTTCTGTGTCGCGTCCACTGCGTTTGCCACGAGCTCCCTGAGGAAGATCTCGTGGTCAGAATAAAGAAACTTCTTGATCACCGGGAAGATGTTCTCGGTGGTTACTCCTATTTTTCCTGTCGTTGCCATATTGTTATACCTTTATATTTCATACATACCCCCAAAATGACACACAAGGCCATCCAGAAGGACGGCCTTGTATAGTCAAATAATATTCCAATCTTCACTTTCTGCCAAATCGTCAGTCCGGACTGACATATTAACGGCTCGAGAGATAATCCACCCTATATCCCTGCCTGAAAATAATCTGACACCAATCAATCTTATCTGCCCCATTGTAGATATCCACATAAAAGATTCCATCACAGATGAACTCTTTCTCAGAATCATCTTCCGACATTCGTTCGCTGATATTAATTCCGCCGTTTCCATTACCTGCGGAGAATTCAGCCTTAAGTCCATCTTCTCCCCTATCATACCCGGATCCTGAAATATTCCATTTATAGAGATTATCCTCTCTGGAGATGAGTGCCATTGCAAAAGAATTGTCAATACCTGACTTCAATGACGCCATCAGCTGAAAGTCACCGATATTATCCTTCTCAAACTTGATTATTACATTATCTGAAACTGAATAATAACGATACCCGCCTGGAGAACCGACAATCTGTGGCCTTACAGAAAACTCTGCATATTCCCATTCTGCACCTTCCTGCCATACCGAGACACCCTTTGTATCAATCGTACAGGACATATTGTCATCTGAAAAGCTATACAATGTCGGGCCTACTTGTCTGATCTTACCGAAGAAACGATACGAATTCTGTTTTTCCTCATCCGGCATCGAAAGATATTCATCAAATTCGATTGCAAACTCCGCCATCTCAACCGGGAGAATAACATTATTACCGAACAGAATATCTGCATAATATGTCAGATCCGAGTGATTCAGACCATCAATTCTATCATAGTCAATCTCGCAGGACACCATAACGGCAGATATCGCTGCAATTATCATAATTCTGAAAGTCTTCATATGATTTCCTCCTTAGAACTTTATTCCGATTCCACCTCTGACACCCTGCATATTGCAGCCTGCACCTCCACCTGTTTCCACAAAACCGAAAACCTTGTTTCCGAACCTCATGCCAACCGGTACAAAACACAAAGCGACATTCGCAGACACCTGATCTGCTGACGCGGAAACAAAAGCACCGGCACCTATTGAGGAATACATTTGGAAATTACGTTTTCTGACCCATGTAAATCTGGCAACAGGCATGACACTTACGACTGCTGAACTTTTTCGTCCCGTCACTGAAGTAAGAGGATCGTATGTTTCCTTCCATGCTCCGGAAGCAGAAAGATTGAAGGCCAATGTAAACCAACTGCGAAAATTAAGGCCGAATTCTGCCGACAATCCACCGATCGTATAAGTCGGTCCGCTCTGCTCGGAATAAAGAGCATCAATAGAATTGTATGGAGAGTACATGGTATCAAAGAATTCGTATACATCTACCATACTTGCCCAGCCTATGGCCACTTCATACTTCTGAGGCTGATCATCCCATTTCTGTCTGTTCTTTTGCGCATGGGCTGAGAAAACCGGCAAGATGGCAAGAAAAGCCGACAATATCAGAAACCTTTTCATAATGTTAAGTTTTTAATCCGGGTATTAGATGCACCGGACAATGCAAACGTTGCATGAAAAAGGGCCCGACATGAAATGCCGGACCCAAAGGTTCAGGTAAAGTACGTATTTATTATTTGTACATAAAGCGTTTGATACTCATCTTAGGAGTCTTCGCGAATGGCTCCGTCATATACTCGACCACATTCACCTTACTGTATGCAGGCATAGACTTGTTGACCTCAGTCATTATAACCTTCTTGTATTCTTCAAGATCAACTCCCTCAGCCTTAGCCTTATCAGAATCCATGTAGATAAGGGCAACAAGCCTTGCTCCTCTATCTACAACGACAGACTCGACAACATACGGCTGGTTGTTTACCGCAGCCTCGATCTCCTCAGGATAGATGTTCTGTCCGTTTGCAGAAAGGATCATGTTCTTGCTGCGGCCCTTGATGAAGATGTTGCCCTTCTTGTCAAGAAGTCCGAGGTCACCGGTACGCATCCAGCCATCCGCTGTGAATGCTGCCTTTGTAGCCTCTTCATTCTTATAATATCCGGTCATAAGGCTGATACCCTTGGCCTGAATCTCACCCACCTTGGTATATGGATCCTCTGAATCGATACGGATCTCAACGGAATCGACACCCTTTCCGCATGACTTAGGAACGAACTCCCACCAGTCCTCATATGCCATGAGAGGAGCCGCCTCAGTCATACCGTAACCTACGGTGAAAGGAAGCTTGAACTTCATGAACCACTTCTCAACATCCGGATTGAGGGCCGCACCACCCATCACGATCTCACGGATATTGCCTCCGAACGCATTGAGAAGAGTTGTACGCACCTTCTTGAATATAAGCTGGTTGACACCAGGGATGGCACAGAGCACCTTCATCACAGGCTTGTTCACGATTGGAGCAACCTTGCTCTTGAATATCTTCTCCATCACAAGAGGAACTGTGATCACGAGGTATGGCTTCACCTCTGCCATAGCTCCAAGAAGAAGAGCCGGAGTAGGAGTCTTGCCGAGATAGTATATCGACGATCCGCCGCAGAGCGGATATATGAGTTCGAACATCATACCGTACATATGCGCCATCGGGAGCATAGAGACGATCTTGTCCTCAGGATATGAAGTGAGTCTCTTCTGACCGAATTCCACATTTGCGGAGATGCACTCATAACGGAGCATCACGCCCTTAGGAGCACTTGTGGTGCCTGAAGTATAGTTGATGATTGCAAGTTCCTTGTCGTTGTCGATAGGATATGACACATCTGCAGATGTGAACCCGTTCGGATACTTCTCGGCAAAGAGAGCATCAATGTTGTCGTTGGCAGCCTGGATTTCCGGAGTCGCCGCATAAAGAAGCGAGAAGTCGCTTGAAGATATGACAGCCTTCACTGTCGGCATCTTGGCGATGTCAAGCTTTGCCCAGATATCCGAGTCTGTGAGAAGGACAGTGCTCTCAGAGTGATCCACAAGAGAATTGACACTGTCCGGGTGGAAGTCTGCGAGAATCGGAACGACTACAGCCTCATATGTATTGGCAGCAAAGAATGTCACGCCCCAGCGTGCAGAGTTCTTTGCACAAAGGGCAACCTTTTCACCCTTCTTGAGTCCGATTGCGTCAAAGAATACATGGAACTTTGCAATCTGTCTTGCGAGTTCACCGAATGTAAACAGTTCGCCACGGTAGTTTCCGAGAGCCGGACGCTCCCAATTTGCCTTGACAGCCTCTTCGAGTCTTGTGAAATAATGTTTCATCTTCTTTAAGTATAGATTTTAGTATTACAGAGCGCAAAAGTAGAAAAATATGCTTGCACGCGCGTATAATTCATTATATTTGTGGTGAAACACACAGATGTGTGGTAATTTTCAGAGTATTTTAAAGAAAAGCAACATGAGGAAAAAGCCAATCGTAGCATTGATCTATGACTTTGACGGGACACTGTCTCCTGGCAACATGCAGGAGTTCGGTTTCATCCAGGCCATAGGAAAGAAGCCTCAAGAGTTCTGGCAGGAGAGCGACGACATCGCGGTGGGCCAGGACGCGAGCAACATCCTCAGCTACATGAAGCTAATGTTCGAAGAGGCGCGCAAGGCAGGCATCAAGCTCCGCAGGAAGGACTTCAAGAGATTCGGCGCATCGGTGGAACTGTTCGACGGAGTAAGGGAATGGTTCGGACTGATCAATGCATACGGCAAGAAGCACGGCGTGAAGATAGAACACTACATCAACTCTTCAGGACTTGCCGAGATGATCGAAGGTACAGACATCGCCAAGGAGTTCAAGCGCATATTCGCATGTTCATTCATATATAATAAGGAAGGAGAGGCGGAATGGCCGGGAGTCGCCGTGGACTACACCGCAAAGACTCAGTTTCTTTTCAAGATCAACAAGGGCATCCTTAGCATCAGGGACAACAAGAAGGTCAACGAAAGCCAGGCTGAGGACATCAAGAGGATCCCTTTCCCTCACATGATCTATTTCGGAGACGGAGAGACTGATGTGCCATGCATGAAGATCGTAAAGATGTTTGGCGGCCACTCAATCGGAGTATACAATCCGGAGAACAAGAAGAAGGTCAATGTGGCGAAGAAGCTCTTGAGACAGCAGCGAGTGAATTTCATAACTCCGGCCAACTACACCAAGGACAGCAGGACCTACCATCTGGTCTGCACCATCATCGACAAGATCAAGATTGACTTCGAGCTTGCAAAACTTGCCAAGTCCAAATAAAAAGATATCCCGAGCGTCTGCCCGGGATATCTTTTTATTTGACTATAACCTTGAGCTTGCCATATGCTCGCTCCGCCTTGGCGAGAGCAGCTGGCACAGATTCATCAGTCGCGAGTATGACACCCACTCTTCTGTGGCCGGCAATCTCCGGCTTGCCGAAGAATCGGATCTGTACGCCCGGTTCCTCAAGAACCTGCTCCAGATTGCAGAACTCATATTCTTTGGTGTTGCCCTCGACAACGATAGCCTTTGAAGCCGAAGGGCCATAGAACCTGACATCAGAAATCGGAAGACCGAGAACAGCACGTGCATGAAGCGCGAACTCGGAGAGGTCCTGTGAAATCATGGTCACCATACCTGTATCATGTGGTCTTGGAGACACTTCGCTGAAAATGACCTCATCACCCTTTACGAAAAGCTCGACACCGAAGATACCATAGCCGCCAAGAGCTTCTGTGATGGCCTTCGCTATCGCCTCGGCCTTCTCTATCGCCTCCTGCGACATCGCCTGCGGCTGCCATGACTCACGATAGTCACCGTCCACCTGATGGTGTCCGACCGGCTTGAGGAATGTGGTTCCTGCGCAATGACGCACCGTAAGAAGGGTTATTTCATAGTCGAATTTCACAAAACCTTCCACGATGACCTTTCCGCTTCCGGCACGACCGCCTTCCTGAGAAATACGCCATGCTTCATCAATCTGAGAAGCATCCTTTATAGTGCTCTGCCCATGTCCTGAAGAACTCATCACCGGCTTCACTACACATGGAATACCGACTTCCGCTACAGCCTTGTCAAACTCTTCTCTGGTTTCCGCGAAACGATATGGGGAGGTAGGCAGGCCGAGTGTCTCGGCTGCAAGCCTTCTGATGCCCTCGCGGTTCATGGTCAGGCGTGTAGCCTTGGCTGTCGGGATGACATTGAAGCCCTCCTCCTCAAGCTTCACGAGTCTGTCTGTCGCGATGGCTTCGATTTCAGGGATGATGTAATCCGGCTTCTCTTCTCTGATCACAGCCTCGAGAGCGTCTCCGTCGAGCATCGAGAGAACGTGATTGCTGTGAGCGACGTGCATTGCTGGAGCGTTTGCATACTTGTCAAGAGCAACGACCTCCACTCCGTAGCGCTGAAGCTCCAGAGCGACTTCCTTTCCGAGCTCGCCTGATCCGCAGAGGACGGCCTTCTTGCCCGACTTTGTGAATGTAGTACCTATCTGTGCCATAAGATTGAATTATTTTCCATATCGTTTAAGGATAGTCTCGCCATAAGCATCGATGCGGCGGTCACGGAAGAAAGGCCATCCGCGACGGACATACTCTGTCCTGTCAAGGTCGATCTCGACCACCTTTACGCCTTCCTCATCGTTGCCGAACTCGGCAAGAAGCTCACCCTGAGGGCCTGTCGCAAACGAACGGCCCCAGAACTTGATGCCCTTGGTATTTCCTGTTGGGTCATCCTCCTGGCCTGTACGGTTAACAGTGATCACAGGCAGCCCATTTGCTACCGAATGGCCTCTCTGTACGAGCTGCCATGCGTCACTCTGCACCTTCTGCTCCTCGACAGGGTCTGTATATACGCCACCGATCGCTGTAGGATAAATGAGCATCTGTGCTCCGTTGAGAGCCATGCATCGTGCTGCCTCCGGATACCACTGGTCCCAGCATACGAGCACTCCGAGGGTTCCGACAGAAGTCTCGATAGGCTGGAATCCCATGTCGCCAGGAGTGAAGTAGAACTTCTCATAGTAGCATGGATCATCCGGAATATGCATTTTGCGGTATTTTCCTGCTATGGTTCCGTCCTTCTCGATGACAACGGCCGTGTTATGGTATATTCCAGCTGTCCTGCGCTCGAAAAGCGAAAGGACGAGGACTATGCCGAGTTCCTTTGCAAGAGCGCCGTAGGTCTCTGTAGAAGGACCTGGAATCGGTTCTGCAAGGTCGCAGAGGGCTGCCTCCTCGTGCTGGCAGAAGTACACTGAATTGTGCAACTCCTGAAGGACCACGAGCTGAGCGCCCTGCTCCGCACATTTCCTGATGTTTGACTTCAGTTTCTCGATGTTTGCCGGAATGTCTTTACCGCAGCTCTGCTGCACCATTCCTACCTTTAATATATTCATGTTTGTAAAGTTTTATCTGATGTATCCTTCCGGGAACTGCATTGTCACACAATGGAGAGAGCCATGTCCGGAAAGCAGGGCTCTGCAGTCAATCACGATCACTTCCCTGTCAGGGAATGCCTCCTGAAGTCTCTTACGGGCAACTTCGTCAAGCGGAGAGCCTGCTCCCGGAAGAAGCACTGCACCGTTGATGATCAGGAAGTTGGCGTATGATGCAGGAAGTCTGTAGTCATCAAGGTAGAGCGGCTCCGGAAGCGGAAGCGGGATAAGATTGTAAGGCTTCCCGTCAAGCGTCTTGAATCCGCGAAGCTGCTTCTCCATGGCTGCAAGCGGCTCATAGTGCGGATCCTCAGGATCAGTGCACTGCATATATGCTATCGTGTCCGGAGAACAGAAGCGCGCAAGTATGTCCACATGACTGTCAGTGTCGTCACCGATGATGGTTCCATGATCAAGCCACAGAATCCTCTCAAGGCCGAATGCTCCGCAAAGTTCCTCTTCGATCTCCTCCTGACTGAGGTATTCGTTGCGGTTGAGAGAGCAGAGGCACTCGCTGGTTGTAAGCATGGTGCCGCAACCGTCGGTGTCTATGCTACCGCCCTCAAGGACATACGGACGCATGTCCACGCCCATCACGTCATCCTCGAACGCGCCCTGAGCAAATATGTTCTTTGTGAGCTGATTGTCAAGGTCGGAAGCGAACTTGAGGCCCCAGCCGTTGAAGACGAAATCATAAAGATATTTCTGACCGCCGTCGCCGAATACGCTGATGCCGCCGTGATCGCGCGCCCACGTGTCATTAAGAGGAGACTCATAGAAACGGATGGAATCAACGTCAAGTGCAATCCCCTTGCGCTCAGTAATCCTGGCAATGTCAGCCTTACACTCCTCTATGTCACGTGTCACGATCATAAGAGGTTCATATTTAAGGATGTTTGACGCTATGTCGACATAGCATTCAAGCACCTTCTCAAGTTCGTACCACTCAGTGTCGCAATGCGGCCAGGTAAGCTGCACTCCACTCTGGCGTTCCCATTCTGCGGGCAGTCTGCTCATATCTTATATAATTAAGGTTATACAAAACGCAAATATAATAAAAAACAAGAAGACGCCCCAATGTTATGGGACGTCTTCAGGATTATTTGGTAATATTAATTACTCGAATGAGATGATTACCGCTCTGCTGAGGTTTGCATCACCATCTGCGGCAATTGTAGTGTTCACTACATAGCTGCCTGCATCGATACCGTACTTCTCAACAAGGAGGTTCTTCAGATACTCAGCACGCTTCTCGCAAAGATACTGGTTACGCTTGGTTGAACCTGTCTTCTTATCTGCGCTACCTGTGATTACAGTTGCCTTCTTGCCGTCAACGTTAGGAAGAACGTTCTTGAGATAGAAATCAAGGTGCTCAAGTTCCTTCTGGCTGAGAGTCGTCTGACCGATTTCAAAGTAGAATGCTGCCGGACCTACTTCCTTGAGAACCGAATTGTTCTCTGCATCAGCAAGAGCCTTTGCAAGCTTATCATTCTCGTCAGCAAGCTTTGCATTCTCCTTCTCAAGTCCTTCCTTCTCAGCTGCAAGAGCTGCATTTGCGGCTGTAAGAGCTGCTGCAGAAGCCGCTGCTGCTGCAAGAGCATCAACATCCTCTGGGTTGTGCCAGTTAGCAGCACGTGTCCAGTTGGTCTTGCCAAGGTTTACTGAAAGGCCGAGAGTTGTCTGGAGTGCGCCTGCAACGCCACCTACATAAGCATGGTGACGACCATTGGTAAGGATACCGCGAACATCGAGGGTAAGATCGAGTCTCTTGCTGAGACGGATATTATTCAAGAGACCAAGTCCCATTGCGAATTCGTTGTCAGCAAACTCTGCACCGGCACGGCCATAAGTCCTGAGCCATCCTGTGTGAGCATATGGAATGAAATTCCAGAGACGAGTCTCCTTATAGCCACCGATTGCGTGTGAGATATTCCAAAGAACATCTGCATGAACATACGCGAAACCGAATTTCTGCTTGAACATGTTCTTGTTGTCATCAAGAACAGTTCCGAGTGCAGTCGAAGCATCTGACCACTCAGCACCTGTAAGACCAGAATATCCGAGTCTTCCTCCGACAGCTGGAGTCACCCACTTTGTAACATTCACATCGAGAGCACCACCTACTGCAGTCTTGAATCCACCATCCATAAAAAGGTTGATACCACCTGCTACGCCGACAGCCCAGTTGTCACCAAACTGATTTGTAAGATAAGGGCCACGTACAACCTTGCCATTCTCATCCCTGTTGCCGTCTTCCTGAGCATTTACAGCAGGAGCTGTAAACATTGAAACGGCTGCAAGAGCCAAAGCTCCTAAAAAGAATTTTACAGTCTTCATTTTATATGATTTTGTTTTTATATGCCAATAATTATACAAAGGTAATAAAAAATCTTCAAAAGATTGTACCGGAAAACCAAATTTATCAACAGGGGGCGGTTAATAACATCCTTTAGAAAGAAATGGTCACAGCCCTGCTAAGTTCAGGTTTGGACGGGTTGCCGATCACGTCAGACTGAACTATAAGTCTGTCAGGGTCAATACCATACTTATCTGTAAGAAGCCCGTAAACATATTCTCCCCTGGCCTTGCTGAGATATTGATTTCTCTTAGGTGAGCCTGTCGAAGAGTCGGCTGTTCCGTTCAATGTTATATATATCTTTGTTTCCTTATCGACTTCATCCAGAATATTCTTCGCAAGGAAGTCGAGATGCTGAAGTTCCTTCTCATCCAGAACCGTCTGTCCTATTTCAAAATAAAGGACTGCCGGCTCCATGCCCATAAGGTAATCAGCCAGTCCGGTATTGCTTGCCGCTGCGTTCTTAAGATGCTTCACTTCCTTCGCGAGTTTTCCGTTAGCTGATTCCAGCTCTCCGTTCTTTTCCTTAAGAGCCACATTCGCCATTTCGAGAGCAAGCGCAGCCGCCTCAAGTGCAGCGATCTGATCTACAGCCGCCGTTTCAAGTTCGCCTACGATAGTCGACGTCCTTACAAATCCAGGCCATCCGAGATCTACAGCAAGACCCATGGTCACTGAAGGAAGGATTGCAAAACCGCTTGCGCCGTGGGCAGATCCGTCCAAAGCGGTAGCCCGCATATCTATGATAAGGTCGAGCCTCTCTGCAAGTCGGAGATTATGCAGAAGGCCGACACCGGCGGCAAACTGATTGTCTGAGAAATCAACATCATTAAGTCCATATGAACGGAAGAATCCCGCATGAAGATATGGAACGAAATTCCAGAAGCGAGTCTGTTTGTATCCGCTGAAAGCATTGGATATGTTCCAGAGGAAATCGCTATGAATGTACATATATCCGAACTTTTCGAGATACATATTCTTGTCTGTATCCAATGTCGGACCTAGAACAGTTGCAGTCTCGGACCAAAGCTGGGCATTGAGTCCCTGATATCCGATCCTCATTCCGACTGACGGAGTGAACCACTTACCGAAACCGGCATCAATACTAGGAGCAATCCTCATATTGTCCACATCATAACCGTCATTCCAGAATGCATTGATACCGCCGGCAACACCGATGAACCAGTTGTCGCCGAAACGGTTTGTTTCATAAGGGCCACGTACAATCTTGCCGTTCTCATCCCTGTTTCCGTTTTCCTGTGCCATCACGGCAGGAGATGCTGTCAATGAGACAGCGATAAGAGCCGCAGCTCCCAAAAATAAATTCAGACGTTTCATAACCACTAAAATTTAATGTGTCATGACACGTCCTATACAAATTTGGTGTATTTTGTGATTTTTTCAGTAAAAATTTTTTAATTTTACGAAATGGACATCAACTCAACACTCGAGAAATACATATTCGAAGAGGTCGTTCCGAGGTATGCATCGTTCGATGCGGCACACAAGGAAGACCATGCCCTCACAGTGATCAGACAGGCTTTGGAGCTGCTTGACGGCAGGGGCAGCTGGGCGGCGGCGCAAGCCGATGTAGAGCCGTTCTGGCTCACGCATGTCGACCGGGCCATGCTGCTGACCGCCGCAGCATGCCATGACCTGGGGCTTGTGAACGGAAGAGAAAGACATCACCTGGACTCGGGCATCATCATCCGTGCTGACAGCAGGCTGAAGGAATGGTTCAACGAAGAGCAGATCGAGATTATCGCCCAGGCGGCGGAAGACCACAGGGCTTCCGGCAAAGGCGCCCCCCGCAGCATCTACGGCATGCTGATAGCGGAGGCCGACAGGGTGATCGACCAGGAAACCATCATAAGACGCACTATCCAGTTCGGTCTGAAACATTATCCTGACTTATGTCGGGAAGGTCAGCTGCAACGCGCCAGAGAGCATCTTGTGGAGAAATACGGACGAGGCGGCTATCTTCGCCTATGGATCCCGTGGAGCAGCAACGCCGCCCGCCTCAACGCTCTCCAGGACCTGATCGCAGACCCGGAGGCGATTGAACATGAGGTAACACGAATCTATGACTCACTATAATGGTATGAAGAAGGTATATTTCGCAGGATCGATAAGAGGAGGGCGTGTAGACGCCGGCCTATATAAAAGAATGATAGAACACATGCAGAAGACCGCCATTGTCCTCACCGAACATGTCGGAAGTCCGCACCTCAACCTCATGGAGCAGGGCAAGCGTGACCAGGACATATACGACCAGGACACGGCATGGCTGCGCGAGAGCGACATCCTTATCGGTGAATGCACATGTCCTTCGCTCGGAGTGGGATATGAGCTGGCATACGCAGAAAGCCGAGGCATCCCATGCCACATCTTCTATGACCGCACCAAGACACAGCTCTCGGCGATGCTGACAGGCGACCCATACTTCCACATACATCCATATGAAACTGAAGAGGAAATCTATCCGGTCATAGACAGCATCCTTCTAAAGATCTGATGACCTACAGGTCTTTCTGATATGCCTCACGCGGATCTCCGTTTGCCAGAAGAATCATTCCGCAGTGTGTAAAGCCATATTTTGACAGGACATGATGCATGATGACATTGTCCTTGTGCGTGTCTATGCGTATGGATCCCGTCTGCCCGAAGCCCCAGTCCAGCAATGCCTTAGCGGCATTATGACCAGGCTCGGCAACTGCTATCCGATGAATTACATGATATGGAGCGTCGCTCAGCCAGCCGCCATCATAGATTTCAGCGTATGTAGCGTCCGGCCCGGGAATGAACGCCATTGTGGCCACCACCTCCCCGTCATCGCACAGAACGTAACAATTACCGTTGTCAATATCTTTTCTGACGATATTCTCCGACGGATACCCGTCATTCCACTGATTCATGTTTCCGCTTGAACGCATGATGCCCCGCGCCTTCCGGAAAACATCCATCAGCACGGGAACATCATCATATGTCGCCCTCCTTATCATCGTCTACTGCAATATCTGCGATGCGTGATTCTTTGTGTCAACTTTCTCGATTATCCTCTCCAGGACACCGTTCTCGTCAAATATGAATGTCCTTCTGATGGTGCCCATCACCGTCTTGCCGTACATCTTCTTCTCTCCCCAGGCTCCGAACGCCTGAAGCATCTGTGTGGACGTATCCGAGAGCAGCGTGAACGGCAGGTCATACTTGTCAGCAAACTTCCTGTGCGACGCCGCACTGTCCTTGCTCACTCCTATGACATTATATCCCTGTGCAACCAGGGCAGCATGATTGTCACGGAGATTGCAAGCCTCAGCAGTACATCCGCTTGTATTATCCTTCGGATAGAAATATATGATTGTTCTTTTACCTGCAAGGTCCTTTGACGAAACCTTGTTGCCATCCTGATCCACAACCTCGAAATCAGGCATCCTGTCACCTATATTCAACATAATTTCAATATTTTAAAACCTAAAGGGCATCAGCAGACGGCTCAACATGGATATTGATCTGAGTTTCCCGTCCGTACCTTTCCCTCAGAGCATTTTCCACATTGGTGGCAATATCGTGAGCCTCGACAACAGAAATGTCGGGATCGACAGCGATGTGTGCATCAATGATGAATGACATGCCATTGCGTCTGGTCTTGAGTTCATGGACATCATTGACTCCTTCAACAGAAGATGCTGTGGCGAGTATTTCATCCTCGATTTCTTCCGGCAGGGATGCTTCAAGAAGTTCCGCCAGACTTGGCATCGCCATCTTGACAGCCACGACAATGATGGCCACGCTTATGACACACGAAGCCAGAGGATCAAGTACAGTCCACTTGTCCCCCAGAACCAATGCTCCTCCGATACCTATCAGCGAACCCACCGACGAGAAGGCATCGCTGCGGTGGTGCCATGCATTAGCTATGACAGCCGTGCTTCCGGTCTTCCTTCCGGTCCTCACCGTAGCATGGTAGATGATCTCCTTTGCTACGATTGACACAACTGCGGCAACGAGAGCGACATATCCAGGCCTTTCCAGAATCTCGCCGTTAATCACTCCTATGATGTTCCTGACTCCGCTACTCAACAGATTTGCGCCGACAGCGACAAGAAGAATACTGATAATCAATGTCGCCAACGTTTCGAATTTTCCATGGCCGAAAGAATGGTCACGATCCTGACCCTTTGATGAAATACGGGTAAAAACCAGGACCACGACATCGCTCAACAGATCTGAAAGCGAATGTACACCGTCAGCTATCATCGCCGAACTCCGTCCTAACACGCCTGCCAAGATCTTGAAGACCGTCAGAACGACATTGACAAATGCGCCCCAGAGCGTTATATTCCTTATTTCCTTTTCTCTGTCCATAGTTACAAATATAAGGTAAAACCATTAATATAGGAAAATTATTGTTAGATTTGGAAGCATAAATCCGCAATGATATGAAAGCATTCCTGAAATCCGCAATCGCTGCCGGAGTCATGGCATTGATGAGTTTCAATATCCATGCCCAGAATTTCACCCCGGTAGTCTCCCCTGTCGTACATGAGGACAATACTGTCACATTCAACTACCTGGCCCCGGAGGCTGAAAGCGTAAAGCTCAGCGCGCAGTTCGCCCCGAAGACCGACATGGTAAAGGGAGAGAACGGCGTATGGAGCATCACCGTAGGACCAGTCACACCGGACATATATCCATACTGCTTCGAAGTGGACGGCGTCGGAGTGATGGACCCGCAGTGTGCAGAGTGGTTCCCTAACGAGGGCTTCAAGAATTCGCTTGTGGATATCAGGGGCAAGAAGCCGCTTGACCATGAACTGAGGTCGGTTCCCCACGGAAAGGTAGACTATGTCAACTACCGGTCAGAGACATTGGGGGTCTTCGGCAACGCAATAGTATATACGCCTCCTACCTATGACAAGGACATGGATAAGAAATACCCTGTATTCTATCTTATCAGCGGTACCACCGACACTGAGGAGGTATATTTCAAGGTGGGAAGGATGAACCTTATTCTGGACAACCTCATCGCCGAAGGCAAGGCAAAGGAGATGATCGTCGTGCTCCCGTACGGCAATCCTGCCGGATACGAGAATGCGGGAATGCTTGATTTCAG
This sequence comes from Bacteroidales bacterium, assembly GCA_015060255.1. Taxonomy (GTDB): domain Bacteria; phylum Bacteroidota; class Bacteroidia; order Bacteroidales; family UBA932; genus Cryptobacteroides. The sequence continues at coordinate 20,150 of SUYV01000040.1, forward strand.
CAAAGGCGATCCGTTCTGCCTGGACCTTCTGAATGACCTCATGCCATACGTGGAGGCCAATTACAGAACCTTGAATGACAGGGACAGCAGGGCGATCGGAGGATTCTCTCGCGGAGGAAACCAGGGACTCACAGTCGGTCTGAACAACCTGGACAAATTTTCATATCTCTGTTCTTACAGCTCGTTCACCAGCATGGATTTCCCGAAGGTATATGACCAGACGCGCAAGACCAACAGGAAGATAAACCTTCTTTGGCTCGGAGTCGGCACAGACGATTTCCTCTATGGCAACGCAAGGGAATATACGGACTTCCTCGAAAGAAAGGGCATCGAACACATCGCATACTACACCTCTGACAAAGGGGGTCACACATGGATGAATGCACGCCATTTCCTCAGTCAGACCTTCCCGCTGCTTTTCAACAAGGAAGCTTCGGCAAAGGTCATGAGCTCTGCATCTGAAGTGACCGACAAGCCGGAAGCCCCTGCTCCTGTGCCTGAACTGCAGCGGCTTACACCTGAGAAGATGGCGAAGCTGTTCCCTCCGAAAGTGATTTCGCCGAACTATGGTGACAACGGAAGCGTGACTTTCCGCCTGCGCGCTCCGGAAGCGGAGAAGGTGGAGTTCGAGGGTCAGATGATAGAAGGGACAAAGGGAATGACGAAGGATGACCAGGGCATCTGGTCAGTCACTCTCACCAACGTGGCTCCTGACATCTACCCATACTCATTCATTGTGGACGGGACGAAGATAGCCGACCCTGAAAACATGCACATTTTCCCGAACGAGGGATACAAGGCCAGCCTGGCGGACATCAAGGGGCCTCAGCCCGACTGGCAGGATCTCCAGGACGTGCCGCATGGAAAGATGACATACACATATTACACTTCCGCTGCCGTCGGGTTCGACAGGCCTGTATGCATATACACACCAGCAGGATATGACCAGGCAAGCAATGAGAAATACCCCGTCCTTTATCTGATTCATGGCATGACAGACACACAGGAGACATGGTTCAAGGTCGGAAGAGTCAACTACATTCTCGACAACCTCATCGCTGCCGGACTCGCTGAGAAAATGATCGTGGTGATGCCATACGCCAACCCTTACCCGGAGATGATGCGCAGAGGCCAGACGACGATGTATAACCCGCTGGACACAGAACTCACCACAAAGGAATTCATGGAATCCGTCATACCGTTCATCGAGGCCAACTACAATGTAAGGACAGATGCTGACAGCAGGGCAATTGCAGGATTCTCACTCGGAGGCAGGCAGACGCTGGCATGCGGCCTTGGAAACCCGGACGCATTCCATTATGTATGTGCATTTGCCCCTGCAGTGTTCGGTCCTGAAATCTCGGATAATTTCGTCAACGGAACATACGCCGACGCATCGGTCCTCAATGAAAGCCTCAAGCTTCTCTGGCTCAGCTGCGGAACATCAGACTTCCTCTACCAGTCATCACTGGAGCTTGAGCGTAACCTTAAGGACAGAAACATCAAGCATACCACCATGTATCCTGGAGGAGGTCACACATGGATGAACTGCAGGGACTACATCACCGAAGTATTCAAGCTGTTGTTCAAATGACGGGAATGACTTATATTTGCAGTCATGAACAACGAGACTGCAGATATGAAAAAAATCTATTTCGCCGGTTCGATACGCGGTGGACGCATTGATGCCGATCTCTACAGACGCATCATCGAATATATGAAGAGGACACGGCATGGCTCCGTGAAAGCGACATCCTGATCGGTGAATGCACTTGTCCGTCACTCGGTGTCGGTTATGAACTCGCCTATGCCGAGAAGATCGGAAAGCCCTGCCACATATTCTACGACAGGACAAAGACCCAGCTGTCCGCGATGCTGACCGGCAATCCGTATTTCCATATCCATCCATACGAAAAGGAAGAGGAGATTTATCCGGTCATCGACAAGATTCTCGGATAGCAGACAAAATGGCAGAAATATTGCCATTGCTTAAGGCGTACATGATAGTGAAACATTATGAAACGCCTTATAATCATATTGATATGTTTCTGTGCGGCCGGAGCGGCCTTTGCGCAGACACCAGTCGAGAAAGTGATAACGAAATATGCCGGCACAAAAGGTTCGAAAGACTTCATCGCTTCCGGCGGCGAAATGATCCTGGCCAGAAGCCTCATAAGGAAGACTCCCCTTGCAGCCATCGCACCGGACGTGGATGTCCTTGAAGTCCTGAAGATGCAGAACGCACCGGACGACATCCTCAACGACTTTGAAAAAGACCTCAAAGCCGCCCTTGCCTCATATGACTCCTACGGGAAGACACAAGGCAAGAACGGCTTGGTAAACATCTATATTACCCGGTCAGGGGAAGACATCATCGACGAGCTCGTCATCTATAATCCCGAGATCCATTCTGTCAATAGTCTGAAAGGCACGATCAGTGCCACGAAGCTTCAGAAACTGGCTCCCGAATGCCATCCGTAAAAACGGCCATTTTACGGACAACACTCCTGTTTTCACTAGCTTCATCCGTAAAAACGACCTATTTACGGACGGAGCAGCCAATCAATGATTTTTTCCAGCACCTCAGGAGCAAAAGTCTCCTCGATATCACGATATTCCAATGTTGCGCCGGTGGTACAATGCTGGAAAAGATGGTTAAGTCCCTCAATGGATTCGATCACATGCTTTTCATTGGCTGGCAGACCTTTACGGATAACGCCGAGATTGAGTTCATGCTCGACCTGCCTATCCTTCACGCCGTTCAGAGCCATCACGGGACATGTGATTTCGCCCAGCAGAGGACGCATGTCCAGCGAGACGAAACGGGACATATATAGCGTCTGAAGCTGCGCAAGTACCGCAAGATAATTCTGTTTCAATGCATCAGGAAGGTCATATCCGGATGCATCAGGCATCGGCATGCCATTGTTTTTCGCATCAAATGCATCTCCGATGAGTCTGCAGTACGTATCGACGGTATCCTCCAGAAGACCTGCCGCCACGAGGGCAAGCCTGTTCTGCCATACAAGCGTCTCTGCGCCGGAGATTGACATTCCGGCAAGACTGATGATGAAGTCAGTTTGTTTTTCCGCCGCAAGCATCAAAGCTATCGTACCTCCCTCACTATGACCGATGACTCCGACCTTGTCGAATCTGCCACGAAGCATATTGATGCCGGCAAGAGCATCGTTCTTGAAATCGTCTGTAGTACAGTCATTTATATTTCCGTCATACCCGTTGAAGCCTCTGTCATCATAACGAAGAGTTGCGATTCCGGCGCGTGCAAGAGCATCGGCTATCACGGCAAACGGCTTATGCTCAAACAGTTCCTCATCACGGTTCTGAATACCGCTTCCGGTCACCATCACAAGCGCTGGGGTCTCTCTGGTGCAACCTTCCGGAAGCACAAGAGTTCCTTGCAGCACGACAT
>SUYV01000041.1 GCA_015060255.1 Bacteroidales bacterium
ACGACCGATCCTGTCACCTCTTTCTTTGTTGTCTTTCCATATCCGATGGCGACAGCTTCATCCAGGACAGTGTTTGCGGACAGCTGGAGAACTATAGCGAAGTTCTGCTGTCCGGCTGCCGTGAAGGTGTAGTCGTCATATCCGAGATAAGAAACAGTGACGGCCTCTCCATCCTTGGCCTGGATGGAGAATGATCCGTCTATGTCAGTAAGTGCATAATTACCTCCTACGGTGACCAGAGTGGCACCGGTGAGGATCTCGCCGTCGCTACCGGATACTTTTCCGGTAACGGTCTTGCTCTGAGCTGACGCAGAAACGATTGCGCACGCAGATGCAATGAAGACGAGAATATATTTTTTCAAGTTTTGCATAGCCTGGTTTTTAGTTACCTGAAACAATGATGCATCCGAGACCTGCGATGAAGAACAGGAACATGAGGCCGAGAAGCCAGTATACGTTCTTCTTCGCACCCTTGAACTCCTTCCAGATGAATACACCCCAGATTGCTGCAATCATAGGTGCGCCCTGTCCGAGAGCATAAGAGATCGCTGCACCGGCCTTTCCTGATGCGATATAGCTGAATGCAGTACCGAGACACCAGATCGCTCCACCGAGCATTCCCACGAGGTGAGTCTTGCCGTTGCCCTTGAAGTATTCCTTATAAGAAACAGGCTCGCCTACGAAAGGACGCTTCATCACGAGGGTGTTGAAGAGGAAGTTGCTGAGGAGCACTCCGAGAGAGAAAATGAAGATGGCTGTATATGGAGTAGCCTTTCCTGCTGCAGGAGCTGCGAAGTTGTCGAGGTCCATGGCAGCTGCGACGAATCTGTAGAAGAATGCCATGAGGATACCTGCTACAACTGCGAGGATGATGCCCTTCTTGCCGTCCTTCTTCTGTTCTTCATTGTTCTGCTGTACCTTGCCTGAGGCGATGCCGTTGCAGATGATTGCCACTACGATGAGCGCTACGCCGAGGAAGAGGATCACCGGATCGCCCTTAGGAGCGCCGATGTAGTTGATGATTGTGCCGAGAACGAGTGACAGACCTACTCCGAGAGGGAATGCCACAGCCATGCCGGCGATAGAAGTCGATGCTGAAAGAAGAATGTTTGAAGCATTGAAGATGATACCTCCGAGGATGATGCTTCCGACGTTCTTGAGACTCACCTGAGCGATGTCCTCAACGAAAGGACGTCCTTCGCTTCCGAAGCTTCCCATTGTGAAGCAGATGAGGAGAGAGAAAAGTACCATGCCGATGACATAGTCCCAGTAGAAGAGTTCGTATCTCCAACTTTTAGCTGCGAGCTTCTGGGTGTTGCCCCATGAACCCCAGCACATCATTGTAATGAAGCAGAATACTACTGCGAGAAGATAGCTGTTGATGATAAACATAGCCGGTTGTTTTAGTTGTTATTATATACTTATAGAATTATATCCTTTCTGTATGGAATCGAATCCTGGGCACCGCGCTTCTGTACGGTGAGAGCCGAAGATGCTGTTGCGAATCTTGCCGCTTCGATGATGTCCTTGCCCTCTGAAAGAGCGACGCAGAGGCCTCCGCAGTATGTGTCACCTGCTGCTGTGGTGTCTACGGCGTTCACCTTCTTCGATGGAACGAATGTCGCCTGTCCCTGGTGATATACCATCGATCCCTTCGATCCCATGGTCACGATCACGTCCTGGACTCCCTTGCTTCTGAGTGCCTCCACTGCCTTTGCCGCACCCTCCTCATCTCTGGCTTCGATGCCGGTCATGAGGGCGATCTCTGTCTGGTTAGGGATGATGAGTGAAAGATACTGATAGATCTCTTCCGGAAGGTCGCATGCCGGAGCAGGGTTGAGCACAACATATACGCCTGCCTCATGGCCGATCTTGGCTGCCCTTACGACTGCCTCTACCGGAATTTCGAGCTGGAGCAGGAGGATGGAAGCAGCTTCTATCTCCTTTCTGTGTGACTCTATGTCGGCTTCGGTAATGTCTCCGTTAGCTCCGGAAGCCACTACTATGCAGTTTTCTGCATGTGTGTCGACAGAAATCAATGCGACACCCGATGGCTGCTCGGAGAGCATGATGCCGGTAGTGTCCATTCCTTCGTTGTTGTAATGTCTGATTGCGTTTTCTCCGAAAATGTCTTTACCCACTTTGCAGATGAAAGAAACATTTCCGCCAAGCCTCTGTGCTGCGACTGCCTGATTGGCACCCTTGCCGCCGGGGCCCATAGCAAATTTTCCTCCAAGGACGGTCTCGCCCGGAACAGGAAGTCTGTCTGCTACTACGGTCATATCGGTGTTGCTGCTGCCGATGACCATGATCTTCTTTTCGCTCATATTGATCAAGTTATTAGTTGTTAATATGTTATAATCAAGTGTGGTCAGTTGCGCAAAAGATTGCGCATGGTTTGTGCATATTGTTGCGCAAACGATTGTGCATAATATGTTGCAAAAATAGTTTTTTGTGTTTAAAAACAAAAGAAAATCTAAAAAAATGTTAAATTCGCGAACACTAAGACTGCATCATCATGAAGAAGGATACATTGATGTCCATTGCCGAGAAGACCGGATATTCGATATCCACCATATCCAGAGTCCTTTCCGGCAAAGGGCGGCAATACAGGATAGGACAGAAAACCATAGATTATATAACCAAGGTAGCAGAATCGTGCAACTATACACCGAATCTGATCGCCCAGAGCCTGCGTACAAACAAGACCAACACCATCGGTCTTACGGTGCCGAATATCGACAACCCCTTCTTCGCCACTCTGTCCGGTGTTATAATCAATCAGTTGAAGAGCAGGGGATATAACGTCATCCTTTCCGATACGATGGAAAATGTAGAAAATGAGGTCGAGGCCTTGACGTCGTTTGTATCCAGGAAAGTTGACGGTATAATAGCCGTTCCTGTAGGCTCAAGTCCGGACTACCTTGAGGAGATATCCAGAAGCATTCCGGTAGTGCTTATTGACAGATGCTTCATGAATACGACCCTTCCGTATGTCTGTACGGATAATTATTCCGGAGCATATATGGCGACGGAGCATCTGATATCCAAAGGCTACCGGAATATTCTGGCCATTCAGGGAGTATTGACTTCGATGCCTAGCAAGGAAAGAGTCCGGGGCTTTCTTCAGGCTGTTGATGATCATGTTGGTCTGGGTGTGACCCATAATGTCTGCGGTGATGCCTTCTCTGTGGAAAACGGATATCGGGAAGCGAAGAGAGCCTTGACCGGCGAATCAAGACCTGATGCTATCTTTGCCTTCAGCACCACGATCCTCCTTGGAGCAATAAAGGCCATCAAGGAACTCGGTTTGAATATCCCGGAAGACGTGGCTCTCATATCTTTTGATAACAACAGGTTTCTGGATTATCTGGATCCTGCGGTGACGAGGGTGGAACAGCCGGTGAATGTCGTCGGCAAACTCGTTACGGACAACATAATAAAAATGGTAGAAAAAGATGATGATATACCGTTGTCATCTTCGCAGATTCTGATCCGTCCGACGCTGATAGAAGGCAGAAGCTGCTGATTATTCGGTATATTCACCAATCAGCCGGACGATCAGTTCGTTGAGTAGCTCGACCTGGTATTGTCCGATGGTCGGCTCTATGTGGTCGTTGCCGATGCCGCTGTGGTTTGTGATGAATACGTATGTTCCGTCAGTGAAGATCGCCATCAGGCGGAGGAGGAATTCCGTATTCTTGTCAATGCCGCTCGCTGCGATAGGGATCAGCTTGATGCCGTTTGCTGCATATGTCTCAATCGACTTTCTAATGCTTTCCATGACCTCCTGGTTGTGATGAGGAGGAGCGTCCAGCAGCAGGAACGCCAGTCTGGCGTAGTTTCCTTCCTCCCATGAAAGGTCCTGCAGCGCTTTCTCCAGGGCAGTGTGCACGGCCTCAGGATAGTCTCCGCCGCCGCGGGCTTCCTGCTTTCTGATGAAGTCCAGGGTCTTCTTTGGATCTTTGCTGAAATTCTCTGATCTGGTTACATATGCATCTCCAGTGTCTCTGTAGAATAATGCTGCGGTTCTGATGGAGAGGCCGGCCTGCTGTGCGCTTGCCTTCTGGATTATGTCGAGCAGGTCTGCTTTCAGGAAGTTGATTTCGTCAGACATGGAGCCTGTCGCGTCTACGATGAATGCGATGTCAGCGCTGCGGGTGACGGATGTCTGCGCAGCTGTAAGGAAATTCATTGCTGCCTCCTCACCTCTGGTGGAAGTCATGACAAGCGGAGTTTCATAGGGCTTGCCGTTCACCGAAGCTGTGAATATATTTTCTACCTCAATGTCAATAGACGAGTGTATTCCGTACCACAGTTCAGCAGAACCTTTATTATCTGTGATTGCTGTCCATTCAGGCGTTTCCGAGCCGTTCATGTGCAGACAGACCTTTGCTCCGCATACAGGCTGCTGAGCCTCGTCCAGGACAGTTACGGCAAATCTGTCATAGGCATACAGACTCCAGTAATTGAGATATTCATAGAACTTGTTCTCGTTCTGACCATCCATCAGGCCGTTCCAGAACGCCCAGTTGTCCAGGTCGTTCCATTCTCCGGCAGTTACCTTTCCTGCCTGCGAGTTTCCGCCCTCGCCTCCCGGCTCCTCTCCCGAGTCGCCTCCTTCCGGACTTGCCTCTGGGGCCATTCCGGTGTCACCAAGTATGGATGAATCCATGTCTGCCATGCTGCATGAACTGATGCAGCAAGTCATTGCCATGACCGCAAAAACAGTCGCGATATTAAAGTTTTTCATATGCGTTTCCTTTAAAGTCTCACTATAGATGCAATTCCATCCGCAAATGTTGCAATGCCAAACATGCTGGAATCTGAAGGAAAAATACTATCTTCGCATTTCAATCTATATTAAATCATATGAAAAAAGTTCTCGTAATTGGTGGAGGCGGACGCGAGCATGCTATCGTTGATGCTCTGAGCCGTTCGCCGCAGGTAGGAAAGATTTATTGCGCGCCGGGAAATGCCGGCATCTCAGCCCAGGCTGAGTGCGTAGCAATCAAGGATACGGATGTTGAAGGCCTCAAGGCATTTGCATTGGAAAACGGCATCGACCTTGCTGTCGTAGGTCCGGAAGTGGCCCTGGCTGCAGGTGTTGTCGATGCATTCAAGGCTGCAGGCCTAAGGATATTCGGTCCGTCAAAGGCTGCCGCCACAATCGAGGCGAGCAAGGATTTCGCAAAGCAGCTGATGGCTAAATACAACATCCCTACTGCTGCATTCGAGACTTTCGAAGACTATGATGCGGCTCTGGAATATGTAAAGAAGGGCTCGTTACCTGTAGTTCTCAAGTATGACGGACTTGCAGCAGGCAAGGGAGTTGTCATTCCGGAGACTCTTGAAGAGGCGGAGGAGACACTCAAGGACATGCTTCTTGACGACAAGTTCGGCAAGGGCAAGGTCGTTGTCGAGGAATTCCTTACAGGTCCGGAGTTCTCGTTCATGTGCTTTGTGGACGGCAATGATGTCTATCCTATGACCCTTTCTCAGGATCACAAGCGTGCGTATGAGGGCGACAAGGGTCCTAACACAGGAGGCATGGGAGCATATTCACCGGTTCCTATCATTACTGATGAAGACCTCGAATTCTCACTCGAGAAGGTCATGAAGCCGACTGCTGCCGCTATGGTTTCGGAGGGCTGTCCTTTCACCGGAGTTCTCTACGGAGGTCTCATGAAGACCCCTCAGGGACCGAAGGTCATCGAGTTCAACTGCCGATTCGGCGATCCTGAGACAGAGGTTGTGCTGCCTCGTCTCGATACAGACATATATGACATCTTCTCTGCCGTGGCAGACCATACTCCTATGCCTGCGATCGAGTGGAAGAAAGAGGTGACAATGGGCTTCGTAATGGCTTCCAAGGGTTATCCGGGCTCATACGAAAAGGGATACGAAATCGTCATCCCTGACTCCGTCCCATCCTGTCATCCTGAGGAGCGAAGCGACGTGAGGATATACCACATGGGCACAACCATCAAAGACGGAAAATACTGCACCTCCGGAGGCCGAGTCCTCATGGTGGTCGGCTTCGGAGCAGACCTTCAGGAAGCTCATGACAAGGCCCTCGCAGCAGTAGAATCCATAAAATGTGAAAATCTTTTCTATCGCCGTGATATCGGCTGGAGAGTCCTCTAGATCATGAAGCGTCTACTTACGCTAATTGCCCTTCTGGCAGTAACGTTGCTCAATTCCTATGCAAAGGTGGAGCTTGCGCCATTGTTTGCAGACAATATGGTGCTTCAGCGTGATTCGAAAGCTGCCATATGGGGAAAGGCAGAGCCAGGTGCCAGGGTTGTCATAACCTCTACCTGGGCCAAAGGGAAAACGGTTGTTCATGCAGATGATCAAGGCAGGTGGAACGTCATGCTGGCTACTCCATCGGCTGGAGGTCCTCATGAACTGACATTCAATGACGGCGACAGGCTTACGCTGAAGAATATCCTGATAGGTGAGGTCTGGATATGTGCCGGACAGTCGAACATGGAAATGACCATGAGAGGTTTCATGGGACAGCCGGTTGAAGGTGCGGCCGAACTCATATTGACAGCGAAACCTTCAGTGCCGATACGTTCATGCAATCTGTCTCGCATAAAGTCTCTCGAACTTGAGGAAGAGTGTTATGCCAGGTGGTTTGAACACACTTCAGAAGGTGTGGCAGAAGCAAGTGCTACAGCATATTTCTTCGCGAAACGCCTTTGTGACGTACTCGGAGTGCCAGTAGGAATCATAAATGTCTCGTGGGGAGGTTCTCCGATTGAAGCGTGGATGAATCCTGAGCTGCTTAGAAGGGAATTTGCCGAGGAGTTTTCGTTTGCCCATCTTGATTCAATGACATGGCCGGAGGAAAATCCATGGAAGGCTCCCGGGGTTCTGTACAACGGTATGCTTCATTCTGTCGCCCCGTATACGGCTAAAGGATTCCTATGGTATCAGGGGTGTGACAATATTTCCCGATATGAGCAGTATAAACGCCTGCAGCCGGCTTTTGTAAAGATGCTTCGTCAGGAGTGGGGGAATGATAGGATGCCATTCTATTTCACTCAGATTGCGCCATACGGATATTTTAACCCTGACGCCCCGGATGCAGGATATATGATGTGGGCTCAGGCTCAGACGCTGGAGATGATACCTTATAGCGGTATGGCTGCCACTCATGATGTTGGGGAGGTGAATTGCATACATCCTGCAGATAAGAAATCGGTCGGTGATCGTCTGGCTTTTCTAGCCTTGGTCAATGATTATGGCTATGAGGGCATCGATGCGGCCACTCCGATTCCGATTGATTTCAAGTTTGAAGAGGGACAGGCTATAGTTACCTTTGAAGCCGGGTATATGGGACTCAGTCCTCTGAGCAAGGATGTGGATGGCTTCGAACTTGCCGGTGAGGATGGCATCTTTTATCCGGCAAAGGGAATAGTATTGTGGAATAATCCGAAGAAAGTGTTGGTGTACAAATGCCCTCAGGTACAGAAACCTGTTGCGGTACGCTATGGAATGAAGAACTGGTCCGAGGCGACCGTCTTCAACTGTTTCGGTGTTCCAATTTCTCCATTCCGATCTGATAACTATTAAACTTTCAGAAATGATAATATCAGGAAAAGAACTTTCAGTAAAGCTGAAAGATGAAATGAAGGCCCAGGTTGCCACATTTCCGGAAAAATACGGACGCGTTCCGCACCTTGTGGTGATTCTCGTAGGAGAGGATCCGGGCAGCGTCTCATATGTTACAGGCAAGGCAAAGGCATCGGAGTATGTCGGCATCAGGAATACGACCATCCGCAAGCCGGATACCATATCGGAGGCTGAGCTCCTCGGCATCATAGAGGAGCTTAACGCAGATGATACGGTAGACGGCATCCTCGTGCAGCTTCCTCTTCCGAAACACATCAGCGAGGACAAGGTCATCGCGACGATAGCAAAGGAGAAGGATGTGGACGGATTCCATCCTCTCAATGTCGCAGCTCTCTGGCAGAAGCAGGAATGCACTCTTCCATGCACTCCGAAAGGCATAATCAAGATGCTCAAGGTGGCTGGAGTGGAGATCAAGGGCAAGCGTGCCGTAGTCATAGGCCGAAGCAATATCGTAGGCCTTCCTGTAGCAAAACTCCTCCTCGATGAGAATGCCACAGTGACCATAGCGCACAGCCGCACAGTCGATCTCCCGACAGTGACACGTAATGCTGAGATTCTTGTAGTGGCCATAGGCCGTCCTAAGTTTGTAACAGCCGACATGGTCTCTGAAGGAGCGGTTGTCATAGACGTAGGAGTCAACCGCGATCCGCAGACCGGCAAGCTCTGCGGTGACGTCGACTATGCCGCGATAGAGCCGAAGGCATCGGTAATCACCCCGGTTCCGGGAGGCGTAGGTCCGATGACCATCACCTGCCTCATGGAAAACACCATAGAGTGCTTCCTCCGCAAGATGAAATAGCCTGGCGCTTAAATATCTGATATGCAGCGTTATACGAAAAGTGCGTGCTCCCCATGGGGAGCACGCACTTTTCGTAATGTATTGGTGGACAATAGGTTGGTGCTCAGCATGTATTTGTGCCTATAATAAGTATGTAAACTGATGGATTTTTATTAAATTTGTCTCCACTAACCAAATTACTAATTACTAAATTCTACCGTATGAGAAAATATCTGACTATGGTGGTGCTGTTCCTGCTAGGCATGACCGCCTATGCGCAGCAGCATTCTGTAAAGGGTACGGTGGTGGACCAGAACGGACATCCTGTCATAGGCATGACCGTCATGGAACAGGGAACCCGGAATGGTACGACCACCGATATCGATGGTAACTGGCAGCTGACTGTCACTTCAGGACAGGCGACGCTGGAGTTCAATGCTCTCGGATATGCGACAGTCGTCGAAAAGGTCGCAGGCCGTGCAGTAGTCTATGTCGAATCTGCTGAGGAGGCGATTGCGCTCGATGCCGTTGTTGCCATCGGTTATGGTACAGTCCGTAAAAGAGACCTTACGACTGCGGTATCTACAGTGTCTAATGAGGATATGAAGCTCAGGCCTGTATCCGAGGCTTCAGGATTCATCCAGGGTAAGGTTGCCGGAGTGACTGTCCAGCAAAGCAGCGGACAGCCGGGCAGCGGTATGACGATACGTGTACGTGGAGCTTCGTCGCTTGCCTCGTCCAACGATCCTCTGTACGTGGTTGACGGTGTGCCGGTCGGAGAAGGTTCATATGCTATTGCATATCTGTCACCTCAGGACATCGAGTCTATGCAGATCCTTAAGGATGCGTCTTCGGCGGCGATTTATGGCTCGAGAGCGTCAAATGGTGTCGTGCTCATCACTACCAAGCACGGAAAGAAGAGCAAGGGACCTCAGGTCAACTTCAGTGCATATGCAGGCGTAACCAAGGTCGCGAAGACATATGATGTGCTTAATGTCGCCCAGTATAAGGATCTTATGGATGAAACAGGTTTCGCGAACCTGCCGGATGGCCTTACCGATAAGACTGATTGGTTCAAGGAGGCTTACCAGACCGGTATCACCCAGAATTATCAGGTTGCCGTTTCAAATGGTAACGAGCAGATGAGATATTACCTTGGTGCCGGTTATTCTGACGAGCAGGGTATCCTGAAGTCCGCATATAACAAGAGGTATAATGTCAAGGCAAGCTTTGATTCAGACCTCTTCAAGTGGCTGAACGTGGGTGTCAACATGGCATATTCTCACTATAAGAACAATGGTATCATCTCCGGTCAGGGTTCTAACCGTGCAGGTGTAGTCCTTTCGGTCATCAATACTCCTACATATGCGCCGATATGGAATCCGGATGACCCAAGAATGTACTTCAACAACTTCTATGGAGCGCAGAACCTGACATCTCCGTTGGAGAACCTTTCAAGAACCGAGGATAACTTTTCCCAGACTGACAGGCTTCTCCTTACCGGTGAAGCTACAATCAAGTTCCACAAGACCTTGAACTTCAAGTCAACAGTGACTATGGACCGCAGATGGGTTCATACCTTCTCTTTTCTTGATCCTATCAAGTCGGACTATGGACGTACTCAGCATGGATATGCTTCGGATACAAGATCAGATGATATGAGGATGGTTTATGACAATATCCTGACCTACAACAATTCATGGAATGCCAAGCACAATTTCGAGGCTATGGCAGGTACTTCCGCAACTACATCTGTGTGGGAGCAACTGTGGGGTGAGAGGTCATACTTCAATCCGGACCACGTAATCGTAGGATTGAATGGAGGTAACAAGGGTGGCCTTAGAGGCAACTCTCAGTCAAAGAGCGAGTGGGCCATCATGTCATACCTTGCCAGAGTCTCATATAACTATGACAGCAAGTATTATATTACGGCGAATGTCCGTGCGGATGGATCTTCAAAGCTTGCTCCAGGACACAGATGGGGCTATTTCCCTTCTGTATCGGCAGCATGGCGCCTGTCTGGCGAGGACTTCATGAAGGATGTCACATGGACCGATGACCTTAAGATCCGAATCAGCTGGGGACAGTCAGGAAACCAGACCGGTCTGTCTGATTATGCTTGGGTGAAGATGTTTTCAACAGAATACTATACATGGACTGAAGATGGCTTTGACAAGGCAGTACCTGCTGTAGGAAGTGCTACATCTATCGGATATGAGGACCTTAAATGGGAGACCACGACTCAGACCAACCTCGGTATTGACTGGACAATGTTCGGTGGTCGTCTCACCGCTACAGTGGATGCATATTATAAATATACAGATGATATGCTGATGACCGTAGATATGCCGGGTGCGAATCCAAGCATTACCAGAAATGAGGCTGCCATGTCGAACTGGGGTCTTGAGCTGGCCTTGTCGTCAGTGAATTTCGACAGTAAAGGATTCCGTTGGACAACTGACTTCAATATTTCCACTAACAGGAATCGTCTGGAAAAGCTTACACTCCAGCCTGTATATTACTATGGACTGGCATCGGAGGCTCAGAACGAAAGAGTCATCAGAATGGAGGTGGGACAGCCACTGTCATCATTCTGGGGATATAAGTCCTTAGGAGTAGATCCGGAAACAGGTATGATGATCTATGAGGACCTCAACGAAGATGGTCAGATCAATGCTTCAGACAAGCAGTATATCGGTAACGCTAATCCGGATTTCACATTCGGTATGACCAACAATCTCAGCTGGAAGGGAATCAACCTCAGCTTCCTCATTACCGGAGCTGTCGGAAACGACATCTATAATGCTTCGAGGATCGATATGGTCGGAATGCATAATTATGCAAACCAGATTACGGCGGTACTCCGCAGATGGAGGACTCCGGGGCAGGTGACCGATATCCCTAAGGCCGGTGAACTCTACAACATCAAGGCTTCTTCAAGATGGGTAGAGGATGCATCTTTCCTTAAGATCAAGAACATAACATTGTCATATGATATCAAGCATCCGGCATTGAGAAAGGCAAATATCTCCAGGATTCAGCCTTATATCACGCTGGACAACATGATTACCTTCACCAAGTATTCGGGCTATGACCCTGAAATGAGTCTCAGTACGAATGCATATGATACGGGTATCGATTATGGAGTATATCCATGTGTGAAGACCGTTATGTTCGGTGTCAATATAGATTTCTAAATTCAGAATATTATGAGAAAAATGAAATATGCAGTCTCGATAATGCTGGCAGCACTGATGTGTGCTTCCTGCAATCTCGATATCTTCCCTGAGATGAGTTACAGCCAGGGAAATGTCGATGAGACCATTGTGGACGAAGAGACAGGCACAGAGTCTCAATACAGCACCAGGGCTGATATGGAAAGTCTCAGGAATTCCATCTACAGTTCGTGGCTTAAGAGCAATGTGATTCAGGAAGGAGTTCTGCTGGACGGAATGGTATATGCTGAATGCCGTGCAGACAATGCATATGGCGGAAATCCGGGTACCCCGGAACTCATGGCCATAGAAGCGAATACTCAGGATAGTGAGAACAAGAATGTCGTAAGAGACTGGGATTACTATCAGGAAGCCGTGCATCAGGCCAATCAGATCATCTGCAACATAGACAGAATCAAGGAAACTGACCCTGAGATGACAGAAAGAGAATGGGGACAGTGGAAATCGGAAGCCCTGATCCTGAAGTCCTATGCCCTGTTCCTGATGTCTCAGATATGGGGTGACATTCCTGTTGAAAATGTCCTTCCGCCAGATATTACCGAAGATAATGTGGAAGAGGTCTATCCATTATATTATCCGGGAAGGACACCAAGGGCTGAAGTCTATGAGCAGCTCATAACGGATCTTACATTTGCATGTGAGAATGCTCCTGATGTGAACCACAGCAACAAGTATCTGCTTTCAAAGGCATTTGCTCACGGCCTTCTTGCCAGAGTCTATGCAGAGAAGACTGCGCAGGATTGGAACAAGGTGATAGAACATTGTGAGATAGTGGAGTCAATGGGATTTAAGCTTGTAGATGACTATGCTCAGATGTGGGCATATGATGATAATGATGCAGTGAGAAATACCACGGAATCTATCTTTGAGGTAGCATGGACTGACAAGGCGAGTGGTCACTGGATATGGATGATGTATCATAGGAACGCGTACAATCCGGATGACAGTTATTCATGGATCAAGTGGATCACTCCTTCAAGAAGCCTGATTGCAGCATATGAGTCTGAAGGGGATACCGAAAGGGCCAACGCTTCCATCACATACGATAAGGCCGGCTGGTCAAATTATTATCCTGCAGATGCTTATGCATTCATGCATAAGTGCCCGACCAATGTGTCTTCGATTATCCTCATGCGTCTTGGCGAAATCTATCTGCTTCATGCAGAGGCTCTTGCCATGACTGGCAATCTTCAGAAGGCGACAGAGTATGTAAACAAGATCCGTAATCGTGCCGGCATTGAAGAATATGATCAGGCGTTTGCCGATCAGGAGACAGCAATCGACAAGATCCTTCATGAACGCAGGCTCGAGCTGGCGTTCGAGGGTTTCAGATTCTGGGACCTTGTACGCCATGACAGAATCAAGGAAGTACATGACAGGATGCCTCAGGAGGATCCATACTGGCAGAAGAGAAGGGCTATGACAGACGATACCATCCTTATGCCTATACCTCAGGCTGTCCTTGACAATAATCCGAGACTGACTCAGAATAACGGATATTAAAATCCAATGCATATGAAGATTTCAACTATATTCATTTCCGGCATTCTGGGTTGCCTTTGCGCATGCAATTGTGCTCCTGACAAGCCGGAACAGCCAGATAACGGCAGCCAGGGAGAGCTGAATCCTCCAGTCGAGCAAGTCAATGATGTTACAGTATATCAGACTTATGCAGACAAGAGGGGCTTGTTTGTCAAGTCGGGATTCGATTTCAGCAAGCCTGGAAGCATGTCGCCATATCAGGTGACATATGACAAGTCAAAGACTCTGCAGGAGATTGACGGATTCGGTCTTGCAGTTACTACGGCTTCCTGCTACAATCTCTTGAAAATGTCTCAGGAAGACAGGACAGAGTTCCTGACTGAACTGTTCTCCAAGGAGAAAGGAGTAGGCTCAAGCCTGATCCGTGTAGCCATAGGTGCATCGGATTTCTGTATCGGTGAGAATAACTACACATGGTGCGATAGCGAAGGACTGGAGAACTTTGCGGTGCATCCGGAGGATAAGGAGTATCTGTTTCCTGTCCTGAAGGAAATCTATGCAATCAATCCGGACGTGAAGATCATCGGATCTCCATGGTCATGCCCTCAGTGGATGAAAGGCGGATCAAGATATTATGAAGGCTATGACGAGGCAACTCTTGAGACTCGTTTCAACAGCTGGACCAGCGGTCGTCTGAGACCTTCGTGCTATGATGATTATGCAGAGTATTTCGTGAAGTGGATACAGACAATGGAGGCTGAAGGCTTCGATATCTATGCTGTGACCATGCAGAATGAGCCTCTCAATCATGGCAACTCGATGTCTCTGTACATGCCTTGGAAGGATCAGCTGAAGTTCATCAAGCTTCTCGGTCCTGCAATAGAGAAGGCCGGCCTTGACACCAAGATCATGCTGTTCGACCATAATTACAACTATGACGGCAAGTCTGATCAGGATAATTATCCGTTGAACATCTATGCGGATCCTGAAGCAGAGAAGTGGGCAGCCGGCTCAGCTTGGCACAACTATGGTGGCAGCGTTACCGAACTCGATGAAATATATAGAACATATCCTGATAAGGGGATCTGGTTTACAGAGGCTTCGATCGGAGAGTGGAACTATGACGCTGATGGCATCGTAGGTGGAAGATTCGATCCGTTCGTTCTTGACGAGTTCTCTAATGTGTTCATGGGAACCATGGCGCGCGGAGGTAAAGGTGTTACATATTGGAATCTTATGCTGGACCAGAACAAAGGACCGTTCAGTCCACATGACGGATCATGTAAGACCTGTTATGGAGGTGTGACCATCAATTCGACCAACTACAAGACCATAACAAGAAATGCTCATTGGTATCATGTCGCTCATGCTTCGGCTGTTGTGAAACCGGGAGCCAGGAGACTGGAAACAGGAGGATTCAGCATGCAGGCGGGTTTTGAATGCCAGATGTTCCTCAATCCGGACAATACGATCGGAGTACTCATCTGCAACAGACTGAATCAGGACCAGCCTATAATCTTCGCAAACACCAAGTTTACGGTCAAGTACTCAGTCCCAGCGAAGAGTCTGGTATCACTGCTCTGGCAGGAGTAACAAAACTAAAAAATATGATTATGAACAGAATATATAAAACATTAATCGCTCTCTCAGCCCTCGTGGCACTATCATCCTGCTACAAGGAGCCTGAGTTTGAGTTCGCTCAGAAAGGGCCGGACATGACTATCTCATGCGACGAGTCGGCCCTCATGGGTGGAAAGATAGACTTTACGGCAGATGTCTATGACAGTGAGTATCCTCTGTCTGTACTGAATGCCAAGCTGTATTGGGACCTGGAACTGGGCAGTTCTGTAAGTGAAATAGAATTGAGGACAAAAACAGAAGGCACCTATGCCGGATCGATTCCTGTGCCATTCGAGAAACAGCTTTCTGACGGCATTGCTACCGTAGTCTTCAAAGCTGTGAATACTCACCTTGGAGTGACCTATGATACAGTATATGTAGCTATAAACCGTCCTAAGTTCGATAATCTTACCATTTCCAGCGGCGACAACTGGCGCAGGACTATGGCGCCAGTTGATGGGGAGGAATTCAAATATGCATATACAGGAAGTCTTCCGTCAAATTTCAAACCTTTCATCACTACTCCTGCAGTTGACGGTAAAGGTACAGAGCTGACCTTCGGTTGGAACGGAACGGAGATTGTCCTGAACGGCACTCAGCCGATTCCGTTCGACATCGTTGGAAGCGGTACCATCACCTTCAATACCAAGACATTCGAAGGTACACCGTTTGTCGACATACGTGTGAACGACGTAAAGACTAAGCCTGTCAATGGAGCTTATAGGGCTGTTGTGTTGGTTAAGAAGGGAGATAAGATAAGGGTCACAGGTGTTGAGGATTTCTCTCAGTGGTATGTCGATCCAGACCACTTCAGAGTAGAGTCGGACGGCGTATACTTCAATGCTGTCGACGGTTACTACTCGTTCGATATGAATCTGGATTATAAGTTCGTGACCGTACGCCGTGTCAAGGAAGACGGATCTGCTGCGACATATAAGGACGAGGGTGCCATCACATTCATGGGATGGGGTGTGGCTCATCCGGTAATGACGAACCAGTTCGGCTGGGAGAACGGAGCAATGGTGACTCTTGCTGAAGTTGAGGACGGAGTGTACCAGTTCTCAGGTAAGGCTGTTGAAGAGACTGACGGCACGACTCTCGGAGGTGCATGGAGATATGATTACCTCTCATTCAAGTTCTTCGGTCAGGCAGGCTGGGGTGCAGAATATGGCACAGTGACCCTTACCGAAAGGGCAAAAGAGTGGATTGCTGTTCCTGGAAACATCGAGCTCGCTTCAGGCAAGACCCTTGACCTTGGCGCCGAGTATGTGATGACAGTGACAGATTGTACTCCTCTTGATGCAGACAACAAGTTCAACTGTACGGTAGACTTCTACAAGAAGTAATTACTTTCGGTTATAAACACTAAATAGAGGGTGACTTTCACAATTTTGTGATGTGACCCTCTATTTTAGTCTTAGTGTCAGCCTGTCGACCAGCGTGTCCACCTCTCTTGTCACGATACAGATGAATCACGTGTTTTACCTGTATCATGACAGGTAATTCTCGAAATACGGCTTTTCAGTGTCACGATACAGCTAAATTGCTGGGTTTGGGTGTATCGTGATATGTAGCGACTAGACTGTCCAAGACAGACAGTTAGATTCCAGTGGATAAATCGTCCTTCAGGCTCAGATACGCCGACCTGTATTTAGGCAACAATACCTGGTCCTGCAGCTCTCCTGTTTACTACTGATAAGCATCAGAACATCGTTCCCGAAGGAAAAATTTGATTTCCCTTTAAGTTACATACAAACGTCGCGCTTAAAGGGTAGAATAATTTGCCCTTTAGGGACAAACTGCCAGACACGGAAAATAAGAAAAAGGGGATGATAAAATTTTCATCCCCTTTCAAGATATAATTAATAAAGTCCGACTGCAGAGATGTTGGCAGTGGCGCGGGTTGAGGTTATCGTTACGCGGATCTGCTCGGCCTGGGTCTTCTCGAATCTAAGAAGTCTTCTGTAGCCGATAGTGGTTCCTTCTGCAATGAGTTCCCACTCTCCGTCCTTGAGGGTCTCGACTGTGAAGCTTTCCACTCTCTGACCCTTCGAGATGTCCTCGCTGATGAGGAAGGTTCCGAACATGTCCTCGCCATTGACATCAAAGACCATTGAATCGCTGCTTTCTGCCTTCCATGTCTTCTTCAAAGGCTCCACTAGATTGCGGTCGAAGATCTCGTCAAGAGCGCTTTTGAACTCTGTCAGTCTCTCTACGTCATTTTCATGCAGCAGACCTCTTCTATCCGGAGGAATGTTAAGCAGGAGCACTGAATTTCTTCCGACTGACTGGTAATATATGTCTATGAGGTTGTTCAATGACCTCACCTGCGAGTCCTGCTCGGCGTGGTAGAACCAGCCTGGTCTGATGGATACATCCACCTCCGAAGGATACCAATAGAGCTGCTGAGCCTGCGCGATGACCTCGCGGCTTCCCATGTCAGCCGACATTTCAGTGAGCCCTAACTGCTCTCTCTGTTCCAATGCTCCGTCCTCTGAAACCGGACCGAATGCATTCACGCTCCACTCGGTCTTGCGTCCAAGTCCGCCCTCGTTGCCGACCCATCTTACATCATTTCCCATGATTGCAGTCACGGCCTGAGGCTGATGTTCCTTGATCGTCGCGAGGATCGCCTCCCAGTCATATACCTGTACCTTTCCGTTCGGACCCTCTCCGCACGCTCCGTCAAACCAGACCTCGCTGATCTTGCCGTAACCGGTCAGCAACTCTGTAAGCTGTCTGACATAAAGGTCATTATAGGCAAGTGAATCTCCGTAGCACTCTGCATTGCGGTCCCAAGGTGAGATGTACACTCCGAACTCGAGTCCGAATTCAGCGCATGCCTCGCTCATCTCCCTCACAACGTCTCCCTGTCCGTTCTTCCATGGTGAGTTC
Source organism: Bacteroidales bacterium (assembly GCA_015060255.1). Taxonomy (GTDB): domain Bacteria; phylum Bacteroidota; class Bacteroidia; order Bacteroidales; family UBA932; genus Cryptobacteroides. The sequence continues at coordinate 17,656 of SUYV01000041.1, forward strand.
CTGACCGAATATTCGGTTGTCTCAGTCTGCCAGAGGCAGAATCCGTCGTGGTGCTTGGCTGTCAGGATGGCCATTCTGAATCCGCTTTCCTTCAGCACGCGTGCCCACTGGCGGCAGTCCAGCTCCGAGGGGTTGAACAGTTCAGGCGAATCGGTTCCGTCGCCCCACTCGTTGCCTGTGAAGGTGTTCATTCCGAAATGAAGGAATGCTGTCAGTTCAAGAGACTGCCACTTCAACTGCTCCGGAGTAGGGACAACGTGTGCAGCGATGTCGATCTTCTCCTCCAGGGTGGCACTTTCTGGGAAGCGGACAGTTTTCTCGTAATATGTCTCGTTGGCGCAGCTGCATGCGATGATGCCGGCTGCAAATGCTGTTATGATCTTTTTCATGGCTTATGAGGCCGGTTCGTCAAGTTTCAGTTCAGGGTGTTTGTGAGAAGAACGCAGGAGCATGATTGCAACTGCAATCGCTACCACTCCAAGCAGTATGAATACATATTCCGCCTTGATGGCTGCAGCCACTTCCTGACCATGGTTTCCGGCTTCGGTGATTGTATTCGTGAATATCTTTCCCACATAGATCGGAACTGCCCACATACCCATGTTCTGCACCCAGTAGATGAGCGAGTATGCCGTTCCGAGGTTCTTTTCAGGGATGATCTTCGGAACTGACGGCCACATCGCAGACGGCACGAGCGAATATCCTATGCCCAGAAGGGCTATGGCTATATATGCGTATGCCGGTACGCCCTGAGGGGCGAATGTGATGATGAGATGTGATATCAGGACAAGTGCGGCTCCGACTGTCATCCATGTGGTCGCCTTGCCGACCTTGTCCACCAAGGCTCCGAAAAGGGGAGTGAACAGGATGGTGAAGAACGGAATCATGGCGAGCAGCACTGTAGCGATATCCAGATTGACTCCGAAAAGAGGCAGGAGTATCGACACTCCGAATTTCTTGAACCTGATCACGCAGCAGTAGAATGTCACGCACAGGATGGCGATCATAAGGAAACGAGGGTTGCTCAGCACCTTCCATATGTCGGAGAATCTGAACTTGTCTTCCTCCGCAGTCTTTACCTTGTCGGTGGTGCCTGCCTCCTTGTCAAACCTTGCATCCATAGCCACGAACACAGCCCAGAGTATGGCTCCCACGGCAAGTACCGCAAGGCCGATCAGTGCCGGCTTGTTGGTCTCAGCGAGGGTGTAGAACTCTCCAAGAGCCTTCTGCTTTACGATCATAGGAGCGATCAGAATCGCTGTTGCAGTTCCGAATCGCGCGATGGCCAGCTGGAGGCCCATGGCCAGGGCCATGTTGCGTCCCTTGAACCATTTTGCGATGGACCTGGTCACCGAAACTCCGGCTATCTCGCTTCCGAGTCCGAACAGCATGCATCCTATATATGCTATGGTAAGCGAAGTCTTCGGAGCGAATCCGGCCGAGATCGCGAATGTCACCAGGCCTGCTCCGCCGACCATCATTCCGACGAAGATGGATCCCACCAGACGCACGCCGAACTTGTCAAGCAAAGCTCCGCAGATTATGAGGCCGCCCCAGATGCACAGGAACGAGTATCCGCTGGCATAGAAGCCGTAGTCGGCCATGTCCCAGCCCAGTTCCAGGCTTTCAGGATGCTTGAAAAGCTCCGAAAGCGATGAGAACATGTCGTCGAAGAAGTACGACGCGAACATAGGAACAACAAGGCACGCCAGCACAAGCCAGCATGCCCACCTGTTGTCCCGAAGAGTTTTCTTCAGTGTTGACATTATTTCTTGATGTTAGGAAGCTCGAGACCGTATCCCTTCCTCTTGTCCTCGACCTTGAGGAAGAATGACATGATGAACGCGAGCACTCCGAATGATGCAAAGATGCACATAGGGGCAACATATCCTCCTGTAGACTTGAGGACCACACCGATAAGGAGCGGAACAAGGCAGAGACCTATGTTCTGGATCCAGAAGATGAGAGAGTATGCGCTTCCGAGGATTACAGGGTCGATGATCTTCGGCACTGAAGGCCAGAGAGCAGCAGGAACAAGTGAGAATGACACTCCGAGCACGACGATGAGAAGGAGAGCGAACCACTTGTTAGGGAATACAGGAAGGAGGAACGCGAAGCTCAGGTGGCATGCGATCATGATGATCGCGCCGAGCATGAGCATTGTCGCTCCTTTACCCTTGTTGTCAAGGAATGCGCCGAGGAACGGTGTGAGCACCATCGCGAGGATAGGGAACCATCTGAAGAGGTCCGCAGCCTCGGTTGTAGGGATGTTCAGTGTTACTTCAAGGAAGTTTGTCGCATATCTCTGGAATGGGAAGATAGCCGAATAGTAAAGCACGCAGAGAAGGGCCACGAGCCAGAACATCTTGCTGCTGAAGATCTTGCCGAGGTCGCTCACCTTGAACTCTTCACTTGACTCTCCGCCGGCAACAATGCCTTTCTGCTTGTCGAGCTTTGAATCCATTACGGAGAATACGATGAAGTTGATCAGGCCGATGAGCAGGAGAATCACGCAGAAGAGGATAGGGGCCTCCACGTTGCCGAACTTGTCGGCAAGACGAGGTGAAGCAGAGAGTACTGCGAACACTCCAAGGCGCGCGATCGCCATCTCAAGACCCATTGCGAGAGCCATTTCCTTACCCTCGAACCATTTTGCGATCGCCTTTGAAACTGTGATTCCGGCCATTTCGCATCCGCATCCGAAGATCATGAATCCCAGTGACGCGAGCTTTGCGCTGCCCGGCATGGCTGTCCACCATGAGTTGAGCCACTCGCAGAATGCAGTCGCCTGAAACCACTCAGTGATTCCGATGTACTTGATGGTCGCTCCGACAACCATGAGTGATGTCGAGAGGATGCCGGTGAAGCGTACTCCCATCTTGTCCAGGATGATTCCGGCAAGGATGAGGAATCCGAACACGTTGAGCATGTACTCAGATGCTGCATAAGTTCCGAATACCGAGCTGTCCCATCCTCTTGAAGACTCGATGAGAGACTGAAGAGGGGACATCACGTCCACGAACATGTAAGCGAAGAACATTGCGAGCGCAATGAGGATCAGCGCTGCCCATCTTGCGGCAAAGCTGTCGTTAAGATACTTCTTGATTGTCTGTGTCATTGTATTGTAATTAAATATTTTGCTTTGCAGAGATTTGTCGGACCGACAAATCTTTGCAAAGATAGCGTTTTTTAGTACCTTCGCAAATTCAAAGGTTGCATACAGATGGAAAACACGACATACAGGATTCTTGAAAAGGTTAATTCTCCTGCCGATATAAAAGGTCTGGATATGGGGGAACTTCGTGAATTGTGCGAAGAGATCCGTCAGTATATGATAGAGTGCTGCTCTGTCAATCCGGGGCACCTTGGTCCGAGTCTGGGTGCTGTGGAGCTGGTAGTGGCGCTTCATTATGTATATGATGCCCCTCAGGACAAGATCGTCTTCGATGTGGGACATCAGGCATATGCACACAAGATCATCACGGGCCGTCGTGAGGCATTTCTGAAAAACAGGATGAAGGATGGAATCAGCGGATTCCTCAAGCGCTCGGAAAGCGAGTATGATGTATTCGGAGTGGGACATTCGTCTACCTCTGTGTCAGCGGCGCTCGGATTCGCGGAAGTTGCAAAGCAGCTGGGACTGAATGACAGGTCGGTGGCTGTGATCGGTGACGGTTCCCTTACCGGAGGACTTGCTTTCGAGGGACTGAACAACGCCGGTGCCAGCAAGGCCAATCTTCTTGTGGTCCTGAATGACAATAACATATCTATAGACCGTAATGTCGGAGCGCTTCATGATTATCTTCTGAGGATTACGACAGATTCGCGATATAACAGAGCCAAGAAGTATGTGTGGAACATTCTTGGTGATGGAAAGCTGAGGAAGGTAGTCCAGAAAGTTGTCGCCACTACGAAGTCTCATTTCGTAAGGGATAGCGGCGGTCATCTTTTCCAGGCTCTCGGATTCAGGTATTTCGGTCCTATAGATGGAAATGATGTAGAACAGGTCATCGATACGTTGAGAAAGCTTAAGGAAATCAGCGGACCGATTCTGCTTCATACGTTGACAAAGAAAGGCAAGGGCTATGCTCCCGCAGAGGAGAATCAGACCGTATGGCATGCTCCGGGAATGTTTGATCCCGAGACCGGTGAACGCTTTGAAAGCAGGGCCGGCATCAGCCGTTATCAGGATGTGTTCGGAGAGGTGCTTCTGGACCTTGCCCGAAAGAACGAGCGTATCGTGGGCGTCACTCCGGCAATGGCTTCCGGTTGCGGGATGAACAGGCTTGCCAAGGAAATTCCGGGACGTTTCTATGACGTGGGTATTGAAGAGGAACATGCGGTCACTTTTTCCGCGGCATTGGCGGCAGGCGGTCTGAAGCCGTTCTGCAACATTTATTCGTCATTCTCAATGAGGGCTTTTGACCAGATTTTCCACGATGTGGCTCTGCAGAATCTTCCGGTGGTTCTATGTCTCGACAGAGGAGGTCTTGTGGGAGAGGACGGAGCTACGCATCATGGATGTTATGACATGGCAGCATTCAGGACGATACCGGGAGTAGTCATCGCTGCGCCTAAGGATGAACTGGAACTGAAGAATATGATGTATTCGGCCATGATGGCGGAATATGGTCCTTATATTATAAGGTATCCGCGCGGGTATGGAGAAGGAGTGGATTGGAAGGAAAAGGAATACAGCCAGCTTACGGCCGGCAAGGGAGAAAGGCTTAGGGATGGAAGCAAGATCGCGGTCATAGCTGCCGGACCGTATGCGTACAGGGCTGTTGAGGTTGCAGACAGATTGAAGGCAGAGACCGGATGGTCGCCGGCTATATATAATATAAGGTATATAAAACCGATTGATCAGGATCTGCTTGAGGAGGTCTATTCCGGATTCGACAGGGTCGTCACGGTTGAAGACGGCACCGTCATAGGAGGATTGTACGGGGCGGTTGCGGAATTCATGGCTGCAAAGGACTCTCCGAAGCCGGTCAGGGCGATCGCCATACCGGACAGATATGTAAATCAGGGCACGCAGGCCCAGTTGAGGGATGAATGCGGCCTGACTGCAGAGCATATTTTTGAGGTTGTAGTCGAAGAAAATGAAAAAATCTGAAAAAAAGATTGAAAAGTTTTGCAGATTTCAAAAATATGTCTACCTTTGCAATCCCTTTAGGAAACAAACCTCCGAAGAGGGAATAAAAACAATATTGCCGATGTAGCTCAGTTGGCCAGAGCACGTGATTTGTAATCTCGGGGTCGTGGGTTCGATTCCCTCCATCGGCTCAAAAGTTCTTAAGAGAATTTTGGGAGAATACCAGAGTGGCCAAATGGGGCAGACTGTAAATCTGCTGGTTTATACCTTCGGTGGTTCGAATCCATCTTCTCCCACTAAAAGCCCGAAAGCAAAACGATCGGGCTTTTACTTTGAAAAGCGGAAGTAGCTCAGTCGGTAGAGCATCAGCCTTCCAAGCTGAGGGTCGCGGGTTCGAACCTCGTCTTCCGCTCAAACTACGCCAGTGTAGCTCAGGGGTAGAGCGCTTCCTTGGTAAGGAAGAGGTCGTGAGTTCAATTCTCACCACCGGCTCTGCTTTTTTTGTTGTATATATACTTTAAAAACATAAAGATATGGCTAAAGAAACCTTTAAAAGAGACAAACCGCACGTTAACATCGGTACTATCGGCCACGTTGACCACGGTAAGACAACTTTGACAGCTGCAATTACAACTGTACTTGCTAAGGCTGGTCTTTCAGAGCTTCGTTCATTCGACTCTATCGACAACGCTCCAGAGGAGAAAG
>SUYV01000042.1:0-6376 GCA_015060255.1 Bacteroidales bacterium
TTTTTGTTCATGGCTAAAGGGTTCTATATTGTTTGTTTGGCGACATTAATATAGTGATAATCATTGGATTATCAAACACTTTAGCCTTTTTATTTATATCATTTTAGCACTTGCGAAACTTAAATAAAGACTTTATAGAATACGATTATGATCAGGAAGATATTTTAGTGACCAATAATAGTATTAAATGGAAAAAAAATTTTAATGTTGCCACAGGAAGCGATCAAAAAAATTACTTTACATCAAAGATTTGTAATGACACTAGAATTTTCCAAGATAATTATGGTGTATATTCTGAATCGGGGGTTAAAACTAAAACTATGAAAAAGAACGGTCTTGGTATATGGGTTAAGTTAGAGAATCAAATAAATGCAGGTATTACAGATTTAATTTTATGTGAAGAGGGTGTTAATATTACTGCACCTCATCCATTTGAAGGAATAATAGGTGATTATATTGACATTAACACATTTAAAATTGACATTGCAGGTGAACTTAAAAACAGACAATTAACTTTGGCTACCGTCAGAAATTTCTCAGAATCCAAAATATTAAGCATGTCTAAGGGTGAGTATGAGAATTTGAAAGGCAAAATACTTGAGTGGGCATTGAGTAAAGGTGTTTCTATATCAAATTTAAGTGGTATACGTTTTTATTTAGGTGCAGACAAAAATAAGTGTTACATTAGACTTAATGATGAAGAATCAAGTGGAGTAGCAGAAAAATACAAGGTTCTGTTAAATTATTTTTGGGGTGGAGGAAGAATAGAAGCTCATGATTCTTTATTGGAAACATCTATTACGGGAACTAACAATATCTATGGTAAATCATATCCATACCATGTGCAGAAGGTTGTCATGTATGGATATTCAAAATATAATAACGAATCAAAGGGATCTAAATTGACATATAATTATGACCACAACAAATATTGTAATTAATGGTATATTACCTAAATATATAATAGGTAATACTTATCAACAGCATCTTGACAATTGCCATTAAGCGTAAAAATTATATTAGATACTATATCGCAAAGTTTAAATTTAATATTATTTACAATGAAAAAAGGTATATTGATATTCTTTATCGGTTTGTTTGCGTCTATTAAAATCTGTGCACAGGATAATCTTTGGATTGCAGAGATAGGAACTTGGGGGGATTCATTAAGTGCTACAGCTACTTATGATCACTATTGTTTTAATGGTTTTTATGTGGGAGCAGGATTGGGTGTGACTTGGAATTTTGCTTATCCCGTGTCTTATCCTGTGAATGGTACGATAGGTAAAACATATAATTATAGAATATTAGTACCTGTGTATACAAATATTAGATATTATATAGCGCAGAAGAAAATAAGCCCTTTTATAGATTTTAAAGGTGGATTTCTATCTGACTATACTCACAAAGAAGTCGGGTTTTTCTTACGACCGGCCTTTGGTTGCGAGATTAAGAAATTTGGTATAAATATAGGTTTTGAATATAATAATTTACAAGGATCACCATTAAGCAAAGGAGATAATTTTATGAGGGGGTATTTTGGATTATCTTACACTTTTTAAATATAGGTGTGATACACAAGAATACATTTGCAACTCAGCAAAATATGACATTTTTGCAATTTCCACTGAGTTACTGCATATACAAATATTATGAACATTTACATATGAAAAAAGCATTAATATTATCTTTTTTTCTTTTGACATTTATTTCGTGCTCAAAAGAACAGTCTTCACTCATAATGAACTATAGTGAGGAATCCTATACCATTCCACTTTCTACAGCTATAGAATCCCTAAATGATGTTTTGAATGGCCTTAATTCTGTCCCAGGAACTAAATGTGCAACTCCAGATACTCGTTTCTCAATAGATGTATTCGGTGGTTTATCCATAACTTCGACAAAGGCCATCGGATTGGATCTATCTATCCCTGACACTCTAATGTACTTAGTAAATTTTGATGATACTCAAGGTGGTTTTGCAGTACTTGCTGGCGACTCTCGTCTGGGAGAGTCCGTATATTGTGTAACAGAAAGTGGCAATATTGATGTGGAGGATTTTGCACAGGCATTTGATTTTCTCCATTCCAGAACAACGAAGGCTAATGACATAGATAGTGATTCTTTCATAGATATCGGTCCGAAGTTTGTACCTGCTTTGTTGCTATCCTCTATGCTGGCAGACCTTAAATATGGTTCTGTGTTGGAAACAGAGACAAAATCCAGCGCAATTACAACTAGTTCTGTACTATTGAAAACAAAGTGGACTCAATCGTCTCCTTTTAACACATATACGTTTGATGATGACGGTGTAAGAAGTCCAGTGGGATGTGTAGCCTTAGCTTGTGCACAGATTATGCAGTATTGCCAACAACCTGCTAACCCTACTTTTGATGGTGTTTCCTGTTCTTGGGATGATATGGGAACGGTATATAGTTCTGATCACATTGATGATCAACATTGCACAGAATCTGCTAAAGAACAAGTTGCTAGATTCCTGAAACATATCGGCCAAAGATCATTGTGTAATATACGTTATGCTCCAGACGGCTCAACTGGTTATGCCGCGGGCGTAGTAAGAACCCTTGAATATTATGATTATCGAGACGTTAAAAAAAGAACAGGTTTTGGTTCTACTAATCAGTCAAAAGCATCAGCGATGCTAGCCCAAAAGAAACCTGTGTATCTTGACGGTTCTGATTACCATAATGGTGGTGGACATGCATGGGTAATAGATGGCGAATGGAATGGATATTTCCACTGCAACTGGGGTTGGGGTGGAGCTGCGGATGGTTTTTATGCAAAACATAATTATTTTCCGATAAGTTCTCGTGCATATTATGAGCAGGGCACGGATCCCGGAACCAGTATATCTGATGCATCTACCACAAACTATGATTGGAATTTCCGAATTGTAACGTATTCTTATACAAAATAGTTCCTATGAAGACAATAAGACTCCTACTGATTTTCCTTATCCTAATTCCATGCTTCATGTCTTGTAAGAAAATTTCCGGACCAAAAATTGTTTTTGAAACGGATGAGGTTCATTTTACTCAAGAGGGCGGAAGCCAGACAGTAAGCTTGATTGAGGGACACTTTTCCAAAATGGAAATCTATCAGAAGACTGGCGTAGGTAATCCGGAGGATGAAGGTGATGGTGAAACGTACTTGAAAATGGATTGGATAGAGGTGACTAAAATTGAATCCAAAGTTGAAATAACTACAACTCCAAACACAACTGGCGAACCCCGTTCCGCACATATTCTGGTATATGAACTCGACCGAGGAGCTGTCATTAAAGTATATCAAGATCGCTAATACTATGATCCGATTCCGTTAAAAGACATTACTGAATATTTGTCGGAATCGGATTAGGAGTTACGCCAGAAGGGAGGCGAGCCAGGCGGAGTCTATGCGGGCGAAGCCTTCGGCCGGGCGTATCTGCGGGTTGCGCTGCAGGATGCCTGCGCAGTCCTGGTAGACGTTCCAGCCTATGTTGACGCCGAGCATCTGTCCGCCGAGTCCGTACATGAATGTGAGGACGCGTGCGTCGTCTTCGCCTTCCGAGCGGTAGAAGTGGAATGTCGCAGCGAGGAATTCTTCTTTCTGCTCTGCAGCCACGCTCTTCTGGAGCATCTCAAGCTTGGTCACATACTTACACATTTCGAGCACTACGTCGTCGAGGCCTGCTTCAGCAATAAGTACCTTTTCCATCAGTGAGCCCATGTCATTCACGCGGCGGAGAGTATAGCCGCCCATTGCCTTGGTGTGCATTGTGATCGCCTGCATCTGGGTTTCGGAAATTTCTCCCGCAGGGAGGAGCCATACCATGAGCTTGGCTTCAGGGTCATGGTAGAGGGTCTCGTACTTGGCGAGGTTCACCTGGCCGCAGTGCGGACATTCCCACAGGAAGAGCGAGCCGTCCTTCACCTTTTCCTTGAGTTCTGGATTTTCGCTGATGTTTATGCTTTTGTAGACCGTCACTTTGGTCTGCTGCCCGCATTTGCTGCATGGGGCGAGCGCTTCGTTGATTATTGACATATTAGAACGTTACGTTAAATACAAATCCTACGTGGTTGCGGACCATGTCGTCTATGCCGCTCTGGGCCTTGAGGGCAGTGAAGTCCGCAAATCCGTTATATGACCATGTCACTCCCATCGACACCGGCCATCCGAGCCACAGGAGGCTGTTAAGGTCGAGGACCGCGCTTGCTCCGACAGACACCAGCTGTTCATGGTTGGCTGTATGAGTGAAGTCGAAATGCGGTGTGAGCACAAGTCGCTTTATATAGAAGAAACCTCCTCCGATTGCAACATCTCCAAGATATATGGGAATGGCATAGTCTGCTGTCCATTTGGTTATCGAACTGTTGCGTATCGAAAGCCATGTATTGAGTTCAGGATTGCTGCTCAGACCTCGCGGCAATATGCCGAGGGTCGGATTACCGAAGTATGCCTTATCATTCAGCATTGCCTGATGCCATATGGTGATCTTTGCACCCTGCTCCCGCAGGACTCCAGGCACATATCCATATATGTATGCATATCCCATAGGGGAGAAGTATCTGCTGCTTTCCAGATCGGCTGATACTCCAAGCTCTGCTCCGATTCCCCAGCGCGGATAGACAGCCGAGTTTGGTGTTGCTGTAAAGGTATATGCCCTCAGGGAGCCTGTCAGGGAGTGCCTGAATGTGTTTTTTCCTTCGGTGACCCCGAGAAATGCAGGATTCCAAGGGAAATATCCTACTCCGTTGTCTTCATTCTTCAAAACGGTCATCGAGGTGTTGAACATATCGTTCGATATGTGATATGACACCTGAGGGATGACTCCCTTGTACCATCCTCCGGACGAGAAATTCAAAGGGATATAAGCCTTCAGGCTTCCCTGGATCGAAGGAACACCCAGATCTGAAGATCCGACACCTATGCTTGCCATGCCGTCTCCTTCCATGACAGCCTTGGCGTAATATTGCCTTGCTCCCCTGTCATTGAAATCAATCTTCGCCTCAAGCACAGGATACAGTCCTGAATATGTGAAATGGAAATGTCCCGAATGTCTCCATTTCGATCTGTCATACGGATCCTTATGCGCAGAATATCCTATCTGGCCTACGCCTGTGGCAAGCTGGTTCTGCATGATGCCGGTGACTCCGAGGGAAGCAGCCTGATAGATGTAGTCAAAGGACATGTTCATGATGTTGTCCACATTGACATAAACCGGGGCCCACGAGTGCAGATTGAACATATGTGCCGCCTTGCGGTATCTCTTCGGTTCGGAGAATTCTACCTCTATATCTTCATCGACAGGCTTGTCAAGACCCTCAGCCGCAGCAAGTTCCCTCTCCTGCTCCGCCATTTTCTCGGCGAGGAAATATTTGTGCAGGTCTGCATAGTCGACTACTCTGTCGGCAAGCGAGTCTGCCGGCGTGCGGAACATCTCCTTGCCCATCAAGGTCTGCGACGTGAAATATACATATTTCCCGTCATCGCTGTATGTGAAGTCTTCTGCGCCATATTTCGTGACGCTCTTCTGCCTGAGCTGTCCGGTGCAAGGATCCAGATGATAGAGTTCGTTCACTCCGGTCCTGTCGCATGTGAACATAAGCTCGTTTCCATGGCTGCGGAAATCTTTCACCATCACGGGCTGAGGTGCCAGGACAGTCTTCCATCCTCCGTCATATGCATATACGCCATATCCGTTGTCAGATACGGCTGTGACGTATGGAATCCCGTCCACCCATGCCGTCTCCACCAGCTGCAGGCTGTCCGGAGCGGCATATTCCTGTCCGTCTACAACAAGAGCAGAATTACCTTCTGGATAGTATCTGACAGTAGCAAGAGTGTCTCCTGCAAATGATGGGTTATACAGCAGTCCGTCCCTGTTGCGGGTGATATCCTTCTTCACACCGCCGCGACGGCTTATGTACCTCACCTTGGATTTTGCACCCATGCTCCAGCGTACGTCAGGCATGGTTTCAGTCCAGTAAACCTTTCCGTCCTTATACTTCAGGTCTGAAGTCTCGTGAGCGAAACGCGAAATGAATTTCATCCTGCCCGTGGTGTCTATCCTCACGAGTATCGGACTGGTCAGAAAACCGTCGATCACAGCATAGATATGATCATCAGCATATGTCAGATGCTTGTAATCGAAATAAAGCCTCGGCTTTTTGGTCACGGATTCCATAGGCATGAAAGGAGCGCGCAGCGAATCCTCCCTGCTCCATACGGCATGCATGGTGTCACATACTTCCCTGAAGGCATCCTTGAACTTCTTGCCGCTCCTGTTACGGGTCATCTTCTTCATCGGAGCGAAATAGAAAGGATTCTTCGTGACCTTGTCATATCCGTCCTTCATCAGGAGGGGATAGTCATA
>SUYV01000042.1:6476-19390 GCA_015060255.1 Bacteroidales bacterium
CTTCCCTGAAGGCATCCTTGAACTTCTTGCCGCTCCTGTTACGGGTCATCTTCTTCATCGGAGCGAAATAGAAAGGATTCTTCGTGACCTTGTCATATCCGTCCTTCATCAGGAGGGGATAGTCATAGAGATACCTGCCTCCGGCGAGATTCATGTATCCAAGTGAATAATAATCAGGTGTATAGTACTTCTGGGAGCCGTAGAGCCATCTGTCCCAGGTCCTGAAATCCCCCTGGTCGAAAGCCACATGATAGTAGTTGAGGAAGTCCGCCGTCCTGCCTCGTCCCGACTTTGTCAGGGCGGTCTCCGCCACCACGGCATCACCTTCTATATAATACATGAAAGGATATACGATGGATACCAGGATGTTCCACATCTCGCCGAAAACATAGTTGAACGGCTTGTGGACTCCGGTCATGCCGAACTGCATCTGGGTCACATGGCGTCCTTCGTGGACGGAAAGCATCGTGGACCAGGGCATCGGCTCGGGCTCATATGGCGTCGGGATGGAGAAGAGGTCCATCCTCTTCGGAGCCCATGCTACAGAGCCGTTGGACGTGTTGTATGCGTGAAGCACGACAGGCATCAGCCTGCCGTCGCCCTGCCCGACAACATATCCGGAACTTCTCGAAAGAGGAGTCTTGTATTTCTCAAGCTTGTATCCGTATGTCTTCGCCAGCGAATCGCAGCCCTGGGGATATATCACGCGGAAGGATTCCGTGTCCATATAGTTCCACCTGAGCCTTCCCGGATCGTCGCCTGTCACATAGAATTGCGCAGATGCGACAGCCGGAACCAGGAAGCATAGCAGAAGTATTATTCTTTTCATCAGATTCATCGCGCAAATCTAATTATTTTTTATATTTTTGTGCCTAATTGCCCTATTAAGTTATAGCAAATAAACAACCATAATCACATATGACGACATTTCTGAATGTTCTTTCCATTCTCGGAGGACTTGCAATGTTCCTCTATGGAATGGCTCTTATGAGTGAGGGTCTCCAGAAATCTGCAGGAGACCGCCTCAGGGCTTTCATGGCCAAAATGACTTCGAATGCATTCAAGCGTGTACTTACCGGAACCGTAGTGACCTGCCTCGTGCAGTCATCTTCTGCGACTACCATCATGGTGGTGAGCTTTGTAAATGCAGGACTCCTCACCCTTGGCAACGCCATCGGAGTGATCATGGGTGCCAACATCGGTACCACTCTCACAGCGTGGATCACATCCCTTGGATTCTCAGTGAACATCGCCCTCTTTGCGGTCCCTATGATGGGTATCGGATACCTGATGCACTCCTCTAAGAAGGCCACTCTAAAGAATGTCGGACAGTTCCTGATGGGATTCGCCGTAATGTATGTGGGACTTACATTCATGAAGGACTGCTCGAATGCTGTACTTGGTCAGTATAACACCGGCATGATGAGCTTCTTCGGAAGCATCAACGGCTTCGGCTTCGGTTCAGTGCTTCTCTTCCTCGTGGCAGGTGCTGTCCTGACAATCGTCCTCCAGGCTTCCAGCGCGACAATGGCCATCACTATGCTCCTTGCAGCGTCAGGCCTCATCGACTTCAAGCTCGCAGTGGCGATGGTGCTCGGAGAGAACATCGGAACAACCATCACAGCAAACATCGCGGCAGCGGTTGCCAATACTTCGGCAAAGAGAGCTGCACGTGCGCATACTATCTTCAATATAATCGGAGTCATCTGGGTGCTTGCCCTTTTCGGACCTATAGTGAAGCTCATCTGCGTCATAATGGAAGGCCTGGACTTCTATAATCCTATGGAGGCCAGCGCTCAGCTCGCATATATTGCAAACAACGGAGTCAATGCAGATCCTGAACTCATCGAGACATACAAGAATTCACTTCTGTATGGAATCGCAATGCTCCACACCCTCTTCAACGTGACCAACACCCTCGTCCTCATATGGTTCACTCCTCTCATCGAGAAAGCTGTCGTATGGCTTGTCAAGGAGCCTAAGGGCGAGGCTGAGGTGTTCAGACTCAAATACATCTCAGGAGGTCCTCTCAGCACTGCAGAGCTTTCTCTCCAGGAGGCACAGCAGGAGATCATCCATCTTGCCGAGATCTGCCGCAACGGCTTCGGTTATGTGCGTGATGCGGTAAACGAGCAGGACAAGGAGAAATTCGACGCTCTCAACGACAAGCTCATCAAGTATGAGGAGATCACAGACAGGATCGAGTACGAGATAGCCTCATACCTCAACGAGGTGTCGAAGAACGAGATAAGCCAGGAGGCTACAGAGCAGATCAAGGCAATGTACAAGATCATCGGCGAGATGGAGTCCCTCGGAGACTCTGGAGAGTCTATAGGACGTATCCTCAAGAGAAAGGAGGCTCACGGAAAGGTATTCGACAAGACTATCCTCGACCGTCTGAACAAGATGATGGACCTCGTCCTGAAGGCTTACGACGCTATGATCGAGAACCTCAAGGCAGAAAATCTCAAGGACATTTCAAATGCAGAGAACTGCGAATACAATATCAACGAGTGCCGCAACCACCTCAGGGAGGAGCACATCGTCAACATCGAGAGCGACAGCTACAACTACCTCACCGGTGTCTACTACATGGACGTGCTTGCTGAGCTTGAGAAGATCGGCGACTTCCTGATCAACATTTCGCAGGCTGTCGTAGGAAAGTATGAATTCGACAAGTAAGATAACACTCATGATTGCAGTCCTGCTTATTGCGGCAGGCTGCAGGGAAAAGAAGGCAGAGCAGTTCCAGGCTCTGCCTTTTCCAAATGTTGCCATACCGTCGATGATCAATACTCCGGAAGATGCTGCAGAATATATGGCTGTGAACTTCTGGAATCTTCTCACGGATGCTTCAAGGAATTATCCTTCTGACTCTCTTCTTGTAAGTGGAGTCAGAAAGGGGGAAGTGGAGCAGAAGTTCGCTGACTGGACTTCTGTGCTGGATATGGTAAGTCCAGTGGTGGTAGAGGAATCCGTTTCAAGAGTTTACGACAGGGCTCTGGCCTGCGAAAGAAAGGATTCTTCATCCAACGTGTTTGAAACATTGGTCAATCTGTTCCAGAAGTATTTCTATGATCCGAATTCTCCTTTGAGAGATGAGGAGAGATATCTTCCTTTCGTCTGCAGATATGCCTCATATGAAGGTCTTTCGGAAGTAGAGAAGGAAAAATATGAGAGGGAGGCAAGGCTATGCTCCTTGAACCGTGTAGGGCACAAGGCAGCCGACTTCAGGTTTTCCGACAGGAGAGGCAGAATGATGAATCTGTATGATGTCAAGGCGGAACTGACTCTCCTTTTCTTCAGTAATCCCGGATGTGAAGCCTGCATGAATATCATCAATGTGCTCCGGGGAGAACCGGCTGTTTCAAGACTGATAACAGATGGCCGTATGGCTGTGGTAAATGTCTATATCGACGAAGATATACAGGAGTGGATGTCTTATATGCCTGTCTATCCTGAGGAATGGTATAACGGATTCGATCCTGATCTTGTTCTCAGGAACAATGACCTGTATAATATAAGGGCCATCCCTTCTCTCTATCTTCTTGATTCGGAGAAGAGGATTATAATGAAAGACGCCCCGGAGGGACGTCTGTTCAATTATCTGTCATCTTTTTAATTGTGTCTTCTTATATTGGTAAGGGGTCATTTCTGTAATGGTCTTGAACCATTTGGAGAAATTGTAGTTTTGAGGGATTCCTACCTTTGCTCCGATTTCTTCAATTGAAAGATGTTTGTCAGAAAGCATGAGTCTCTTGCTTTCTTCTATCCTGAGGGTATTGAGCCAAAGCTGGAAATTCGTGTTCTTGTATCTGTTGAGGTATGCTGACAGGTAGTTCTGGTTAGTTCCTATTTCCTGAGCTACCTCCTTGATTGTCAAGTCTGTACGACAGTATCTCTTTTCCATCACCCAGATATCTACCTTCGGTCCTATCTTGTCTGCAATATCGGTAGTCCTGATGATTTCATCAGCCTTCTGTGCTTCCTTTCCGGCATTTCTTATGTTTTCCATTCTTTTCGGCATGGAATTGATAACCTTGAATGAAAGGTAGATGAATACTATGACTACGCCGGGTGCATAAATGATGTGAAGTTCAGGTACGAAGAATGCTATGATTGCGCTCAGAGATATTATATAGATCAGTACGAGCATTGCCTTCATCCATCTGATGTCAATCTTGGTTTCGGATGGATTGTATATTTCATCCTGGCATATTTTCCATTCCTTAAGGCAGGTTCTGAACATCCATGAACATTTCAAAAGATAGATGAGAACGAATATCACCTCCAATGTATGCTGCATCGATGGGATATAGATACCGATCAGTCCGATTCCAAGTATTATGGCCAATGGAATCCCGCCGTCAAATAACATTCCTCGTGTAATCTTTTTCGATGTGTTGACAGCAAACAGAAAAGATGTATAATTCAGCCATGCGAAAGTTATCGAGAATGTCAGGAGAACCCAGAAATCCTGGTATACGATGTTTCTTTGTTCAATGAAAATCCTTATGACGCAGTAAACCGCCATAAGAAGAAAGCTTAAGCCTAATATGTATCTGCATATCCTGTAGTTTTTCAAGGTAGGATCCTTGGGCATATACAGGAACAGCATTGCTCCCCCCAGGAGGAAAAACGTGATACCGAATCCTAGATTCAGCATCAGATAAATAATATACTCCATAATACTCTAAATAACACACACGTCATGCAAATATAATAAATAATTCAAATTTAATTGCGTATGCGTGAATTTTTGGCAATTTTTTTTGCCTTGATATGAAAAAATGTCTGTTTGTTAAAACAATTTGCACTTGTATTAAAACAATATCGCAAAATTTTTAAAACGTATGCCCGATTTCTAATTTTGCATACGCTGAACGTTGAGACCTTTATCAAAGGCCCCATTGACCTCACTACCTGCCGAGGATTTCGTTCGCGAATGTGTGTGTTAAATTACAACTTAGATTAGCTGATGAAACGCTTTCTAGCCGTTGTCGCTCTGCTGTTCCTGGTTTTGGGAACAGCAGATGCGCAAAAGGTCGCTGTCAAGACCAACTCTCTGTATTGGCTTACAACAACCCCTAATGCGGGATTTGAATTTGCATTGGGTGATCGTTGGACATTCGAGATAGCCGGAGGTTACAATCCATGGACTCTGAACAAGGAGGATAATATCAAGGCGAAGCATTTCCTTGTGACTCCTGAGTTCCGCTATTGGTTCTGTGAGAGTTTTCAGGGCCACTTTATCGGTATCAACGCAAATTATACCCAGTTCAATGCTGGCGGTATACATGTACCTGAGGTGTTCTATAAGGTAGAATCACTTGGGTATTTTCTTGATATGCTTCAATATTCCCGATCTCAGGGATGGGCTGTAGGTGCCGGTCTCACTTACGGTTATGCATTTCCTATCGCGCGCAGGTGGAACATGGAGTTCAATCTCGGTCTCGGCTGGTGGTACACTCAGTATGACAGGTTCGAGAGCCGCACTTGCGGTCTGTTCCAGGAAAGGATCGAAAAGCATGCTTTCGGTCTTACCGATCTGGGCATATCATTCATTTATATGATAAAATAAGGAGGAGACAGATATGAAGAAATTACTTGTTGTCGTAGCCATGATCTTCGGTGTGAGCATCGTATCGGACGCACAGACAGTGATCAGTAACGAGTCAATGACTCACGATGGAAAGACAGTGACGGTTTCCTTCGACATCGATACTGACGTGAAGGGCATTCCTTCGAGGCGTAAGGAAGTGATCATGCCTTATATATATAATGGGAAGGATACTCTCTGGCTCGATGTTGTGGAGGTTTATGGAAAGGGACGCTTCAAGAGAGAAAGACAGGTCAATGCCATTGCAGGTGACAAGGACTGGGAGCTTGCAGACAACCAGACCCTCAAGGGTGACATCTATGAATATGAAGCTCAGGTGCCTTTGAAGAGATGGATGAAGTCAGCAAACCTTTCCATCAGAAGACAGCTTGTGGGATGTGCCTGTGAGAAGGACAGGGAGGACGAGAACCTTCAGGAAGGTGTGGCACTGTTCGAGGAGCCTGCTCTGCCTCCAAGAAGGACTCCTGAATATGTTCTCGCTGACGTGGGAAGGACATGGGATTTCGGACAGGATGAGCTGGAGATCATCTTCAAGGTTTCCAAGATCGAGATCGATTCGTCTGTATTCAACAACGAGGTGACATTCGGAAAGATCCTCTCGGCAGTCGACAAGATATTCTCAAATCCTAAATATAAGATCGACAAGATTGAAGTTGCGGGTTACGCTTCACCTGAGGGACCTCCTGCATTCAATACATGGCTGGGAGAGAACCGTGCGAAGGCGCTCATCAACTATATCATCGAGCATCGCCCTCAGTACAACCTCACTATGGAAGACTTCAAGATCGTGAACGGAGATGAGAACTGGCCTGGCCTCCGCAGAGTTGTGGCTGCTTCGAACATGGAAGAGAAGGATCAGGTGCTTGCCATCATTGATGACGAGAACATTCCTTCAGAGCGCAAGAAGCTCAGGATCGAGGCAATAAACTACGGATGGGTATGGAAGAAGATGCTCGACGAGATCTATCCTCATCTGCGTTGTGCAAGATATCTCTCGATCTACTATGATTCTACTGACGACAAGGCAGTCGATATCATAAATGAGTCGAACGAGCTTGTAAGGGAAGGAAAATATGCAGAGGCGCTCGAACATATCGATTCAGTGAAGGAGGATATGAGGGCATACAACACGGTGGGTGTGGCTCTTATGATGCAGGGCAAGTTCGAGGAGGCGATGCCTTGGTTCGAGAAGGCTCTTGAAGGCTCTACCTGCGCACAGAAGAACATTGATGCCATCAACGCGGAGTATGAGTATGAGGAGCAGCAGAGAAAGGCTGTCGAAGAATATCTCAAGCAATATGAATAAACAACAATACCAAACACTAACTTTTTAAATTTTTCAGTTATGAAACTTACTAAATTGATGTTGTCTGCTTCTATAGCAGCTCTGGCGCTTGTTGCTTGTAACAAGCAGGACACTACTCCTGAGGTTAACCGCCTTAAGACTGTAGAGATTTCTCTTGAGAACGTATTGATTTCAAAGGGACTTGCCGGTGACAAGATCAATGCTGGCGACGCTGTCCAGGTGAATGACTTCAAGGTATTCCTTACTGACGCTGCCGGAAACGAGTACACAGCAAAGGTTGCTGACGGTTCTGCAGAGGCTCAGAGCTACTGGACAGTTGATGGTCTTGCAAATGCAGAACCAGCAGTATTCCACTATGTGGATCCTAACTGTACAAAGGTTGTAGCAGTAGCTAACCTTGGCAAGGATCTCACTTTTGCAGAGTACAAGGCTCTTGCTAACCTTCAGATCGATGCACAGCAGGATCAGAAGACCCTCGTTCTTTATGATGAGGCTGATCTCGTAAAGGCTGAGGGACAGCACAATGATGTTAACGTAGACGGAACAACTTATGTTTCTGACGTTTATGAGGCAGAGCTCGTTCTTACTCCACGCGTTTCACGTTTCGAAGTGGATGGTTTCACAGTTAAGTTCAACGATGAACCTAAGTATAAGGAAATAAATATCACTCAGCTTGCATTCCAGAACTACTATCCTGAGACATCTGTTGTAACAGGAACAGAGACTGGTGAGCTCGTTAACCTTGTTGGTGACCTTGCAAACCAGGCAGGTGTATACACTTGGCTTGATACTCCAATGGATCCACAGCCTTGGTACAGAGATTACTTCAATCTGACAATCACTCCTGAGGAGCCAACAAAAGACACTCCTGCGCCGCTTGCTTACCATATCTTCTCATGCACCGAGACTCCGGTTCTCATCATCAAGCTTCTTGCTGACGGACAGCCTGCATATCTCTATTCAAAGGGATTCTTCAA
Organism: Bacteroidales bacterium; assembly: GCA_015060255.1. Taxonomy (GTDB): domain Bacteria; phylum Bacteroidota; class Bacteroidia; order Bacteroidales; family UBA932; genus Cryptobacteroides. The sequence continues at coordinate 14,380 of SUYV01000042.1, forward strand.
GGCAGATGGAACACAGGTGACAGAGTTCGAGGAGGGTAAGATCTATCGTATGAACGCAAAGGGTGAAGTTGCAAGCGATGGTTCTATTCCGATTGACGAGGATGATATCGACCCTATGGACAGATGTCTTGAGATCACAGTAGACGTTGTTGACTGGGCTGTAGAGCTTGTTTATCCTGAGTTCTAGAAGACACCTTCGGATTTAAACTGAAAGACTTTAAACAACATCAATAAATAATGGAGGGGCACAGCCTCTCTGAAAGGCCGCCCCTCCAATATTTATTATTCAACAGAAACATTTCAAAAACATACAGCATTATGAAACTTAAAAACATTGCTTTAACCCTTCTGCTGGCCGGAGGACTCTCCACTTCCTGCATCAAGGAGGATCATAGCGATTGCTATAATGTCTATTGCCTTGCCTTGAGCTATCTGGGTGACGGCAAGACAGAGATCTTCCCTGAAAAGATAGATCAAGTCAACATGTATGTTTTTGACGAGCAGAACAAGTGTATCGTATCAAAGGTTCTCCCTGAGGCGGATGTAGAGGCTCAGCTTACTACTCTTCCACCGCTTGAGGAGGGAAACTATAGAATCGTGTGTGTAGGAAATGCCTATGAGACAGAAGTGGAGGGGCTGTCATCGGGCAATTTCGAACAGGTCGTATTTGCTGACGAGACTTACAATTCTGGAGAGATTGTGTCAGGAAACGATCCGCTTTACTGGTCATCGATCGACTATACCATCGCTCCTTATGATGAGTATAAGCAGGTGGAGACCAAGACTACTTATTTCGCCAGCTCGCACTTCGACATCTTCGTTGAAGTCGTAGGTGCGCCGGCACTGACCAAGGCTTCGGGCTACCCTACGATCGAACTTGTAGGAGTATCGCCTCAGACAGACTTCAACAACATAGCCAAGGGTCAGTCGACAACTTACGTAATGGAGTCCGTTCATGATGGTGTAAACATCCTTTCTGCAACGAACTGCATTATGAGACATCAGGACCATGAAGCAGTATACCTAAGGCTCGCCGGCTCGACAGGGGAATCTCTGATAGAGATAAACTTCGCACAGCACATCGAGAAATACAACATTGATGTGACAAAGCACGAGTGCATAATTCCTTTCAGAATAGAATTCAAGTCTGCAAGTGTTTCAGTATCGGTTCCTTCTTGGTTCATTGAAAATGTAACACCTGAGTTTTAACAATCATCCCGTCTATGCGTAAAGTCAACAACATATTACTTAATACAGTCCTCTGCATATTGGCAGCTGCAACATCTGTTAGCTGTCTGCTGGAGAAGGAAGGTCCTTCGGCTGACAGGCAGAGCGTGATGATAGAGCTCAGCGTATCTGCAGGTGACCTTACCAAGGCCACTCCGACTGATGCCGAAAAGACAATCAATTCCCTGAAGGTATACGCTTTCTCAGGCGACAGGCTTGCCGGTTATGCTTCGCGACAGGCAACAGCTCTGAACGAACCTTTCTACATGGATCTCGAGCTGCCGGCTACCGGAACCCACAATGTGGAATTCTACCTTGTGGCCAATGAAGCATCTATGTCATTTGAGAACAATCCGGTATCTCTTACCGAGAACATGACCAAGGCACAGCTTCAGGCGATAAGGTTCTCAAATCTTACAGCGGGAAGCATTCTCCCGATGTACTGCGTGCAGACAGAGGCGATCAATGTCGATGCGGTATCAGAAAATGCCAATACAGAGGCAGGACACGAGGGACATTTCATCCTGACCCAGAAGGTCAAGTTCGACCTTACACGTTCACTTGCGAAGCTTTCCGTTTATGCCGCTAAGGTTTCCGGTGCTTCATCAGACCCTCAGATCCGTTCGGTGAGGCTTCTTTCTCCCGGAACAAGACAGTATGGCTATCTCTTCGATCAGGAGGAAGAAGTCATCAATGCAGTTCCTGCAGGCACCAACGACCGGGTGCTTCTTTCATCTGCCGTAACGGTGACCAATGAAATCGCTAAGGGTTCTGCAGCAGTGGATGATCCGGCCAACTACAATGAAGTGTTGACAGGAGCATATCTCAATGAGATAACATACGGATCTGACAGCTGGAATATTGCTTCAGACAATGTAGGTGCAGCAGTTCTTCATATCGAATATACCCTTGGAGAGGGCCAGGAACTTAAGAATGCATACGTATACCTTCCTGCAATAGTAAGGAACACCCACTACAAGGTCTGCATCCTGATCAACGCAGAAGGACAGATCATCATCAATTACGTGGTGGCTGACTGGGAAGACAACGAGATGCCGGACCTCAGGTTCGACTATCCGTCCCACTCATATCTCCTTGAAAATGTTCCGGTCGAGGGCTCTGCCGTTCCATCGCAGGCTTCAAAGGCAGCCCAGATGTCCGAGACCCAGCCTTTCGTGGGATATTTCCAGCTGACTTATCCTGAGAATGACAACTGGACACCGACCCTTCTCGGACTGAATGCATCGTCCTGCACTGTACGTGTCTACGACTATACAGGACAGATCGAGGTTCCTCAGTCACAGTGGCCTATAGCTGCATCGGAAGACTGGTACAGGATCGAGGTTTCTCCTAACACCGGACATATGCAGGCGGGAGACGAGGTGAAGCTTGCCATCTCATATACTGCTACAGGATTCGAGACAATCGAATATATGATGATCAACGGCACAGACCAGTCTTTCTATTGGCCTTATCCGACCGCTGAAGCGCAGGATACCGACTATGTCATAATAACAATGGTAAACTAGAATGAAAATGAAAAGAATCCTTAATACTCTTTTAATATCGGCTGTCGCAGTCCTCGCCTTCTCCTGCCAGGAGGAGCATGGTCTTGACGTGGCAATGAACGAGAGCATTGTTCTTGATATTTCGTCTGGTCTTACCAAGGCGGCCGATACAGACGTGGAGTCTTTCGTGAATCACCTTGATGTCATCATCTTCGATGTTGACGGAACAACTCCTGGAACCAAGGTGTATTCGGGCAGATATTCGGTAAACAATGCCACATCGGTCACTCTCAGTGTCAAGAGAAGCTCATTTGCGGCAAATCAGAGATTCTATGTATATCTCATCGCGAACAGCACTCTTCCTGAGTCTGATTTTACTGCCATCGAGACATATAATGACCTCGTGGACAAGAAGCAGGAGGATCTGAACCTTCATCTCAGCGGTCTTTCGGTAGATGGGGCTCCTAAATATTTCCTCATGGATGCCGTTGCAGAGGACACTGACGGTGCTTCTCCAGTTGTTCTCAATAATGGCGTATATACGGATAATACAGTCCTTGATGCACTTCTTACCCGTGCTGCCGCAAAGGTGGTGGTCAACATCACTGCATCAGATAAGGTTGAGTTCAAGAACTTCACGACAGCAGACGGCTCTGACGGAGGTCTTTATTACCTCAGGAACATGCCTTATGACACATATCTCCTTGCAGAGGCACGCGAGGCTGAGCAGATCCGCACAGCGAAGGTAAGGAATACGACCAAGACCAATAACGCGTATTTCACATGGAATCCTGCTGAAGACAACAAGAACGTGTCGCTCACTACATATGTCTATCCTAACAACTGGGCAGACAACAGTATCCTCGAGCGCGAGGCCAGCGTCGTAATGAATCTTCCGATGACTTACACAACTGACGAAGGAACGGTAGACCACAAGAACAGCTGGTATAAGATCCCTATGACAGACGAGAAGATGTTCAAGAGGAACAACTACTATGAAGTGAACATCACCCTCAATCGTCCGGGTGCAGTGTCAGAGTCTGTTCCTGTAGAGCTTAATGATATCTACTATTCTGTCATCGAGTGGACTCCTCAGGATATTTATGTGGGTGGTGACGACAAGCCTAAGTATTTGTCAGTCAATGAGGAATCGATGGTTATGCATAATGTTGCAGTTGATGCAACAACACTTGAATTCGCATCATCTTCTCCAGTGACCATAACCGTAAAGGATATATATTATTATGATAAATTCGGTCAGAAGACAACCATATCACCAGAGATTACAGGTACTACTGACGGTGGAATTACAGGAAATATCACAGTAAGCAGCCCTATTCCTACCAATAACGCTATCCGTTATTTCACTCTTGTCATTACCAACGAAGAAGGACTTACAAGAGAAGTTACTGTAACTCAGTATCCTCTGGAGTACATCACCAACCAGCAGGGATGGTATTCTTATAGAAGTGACTTCTATACCGGCACCTATAATCCTACTACATATGAATATAAGGGTTCTCGTCGCACTGCCGCCAATTGGGGAAATAACGGGTGGTCATATGGAACAGAATATGGAGAAGGTTATTTCTTTGGTTCAAAAGTGGCTTCGATGAGAACTGACGGAACATCAAGACTCTATTATTACAGATGGACCCAGAACGGTACTTCCGCTTCTACTGATCAAGGAAACCTGACAGCTTTGAATAATGCCAGAATGTATCACGTGCAGATCACTGCATCATCAGGAAAGTATATCGTAGGTATTCCAAAGTTGGATGCAGACGGATTCACGGATGATGGAGAAGATAATGCGAAGCTTGTATCCCCATCTTTCATGATTGCGTCTCAGTTAGGAGCTACGCTTGCTCCTGGTTCAAAAGAACAGGCAGAAAGGCATTGCAGAGAGTATGTTGAGGTATACGATCCTGATAACAATCCTCAGACAAACAATGCTATCCATTACGACAACTGGAGACTTCCGACTGAAGCCGAGATCAAGATCATCATAGACTTCCAGTATGTGGAGAATGCAGCGATGGATGAAGTCCTTTCCGGATCTTACTACTGGAGTGCTACCGGTCAGGTGCATAATCCGGGAAGCGATGACAACGGCACTCAGTCAGCTGTAAGATGCATCAGAGACGTATATTAACAGACAAGTCCTTTTAAAAGAATATAGATATGAAGAATAGAATGAGATATATGATTCTTGCCCTTGCGGGGGTTTTGACTCTGACAGCTGCATGCCAGAGAGAGGACTTGTTGCCTGCGGA
>SUYV01000042.1:19490-23217 GCA_015060255.1 Bacteroidales bacterium
TATTAACAGACAAGTCCTTTTAAAAGAATATAGATATGAAGAATAGAATGAGATATATGATTCTTGCCCTTGCGGGGGTTTTGACTCTGACAGCTGCATGCCAGAGAGAGGACTTGTTGCCTGCGGACAATGCACCTGAAGGCTACAGGACAATAGAGTTCTATGCCGAGGTGCCGGGTATGGAGGAAGTCATGACCAAGGCAGTGGATCCTGACGGAGCCGGTGTCCAGCAGATGACCGTATTCTGCTTTGACCAGAACAGTTTCTTCATCACCACCGTTACCGCAACCCTTACCCAGGATGCCGGCAATCCTTCTCTGAGCGGAAAGTTCTCAGTTGCAGTTCCGGACCATTCGGTGACATTGCAGCTGGTAGGTAACCAGAACCTGACATACTTCAAGGAGGACAACTACCGCGGTATGTCTGAGGTCGATGTAATGGCTGCCCTTGAGTCTTCTCCGGGACGTATGATCTATTGGGCTCGTGAGACCGTTGAAAGCATCAAGACCCATACTACTGCAGCCAACGCAATAAAGCTCCTGCGTAACCAGGCAAAGATCACGTTGAACATCGCTGACGGTGTGAATTTCGAAGAGCAGGGATGGGTTGTCGTGAATTCCAATTCATTCGGAACAGTAGCTCCGTACAGCCCTGAACATGGCGGATTCGTAGCCCCTACGCTTGACGCTCCTTTCATCACTTTGCCGGACAATAATGCAAAGCTTGGCGACTATCTCGACGTCCGTACAAATGCCGAGGAATATATCTTCGAGACCGAAAATTCTGAAGCAGACCCTATCGACTTCATCGTGAAGGGTTCTCAGAATGGTGGTGAAAGCCTGTATTACAGAGTTTCCCTCATCGACGAGAACGGTGACAACGTGCTCATAATGAGAAACCATCACTATGTTGTCAATATCGTCGGAGACCTCTACTACGGTCAGAAGACATTTGCAGAGGCTCTTGACGCTCCTGCAACAAACAATGTATGGGTTTCTGTTTCAGACAACATCGCCGAGGTGATGGACACCGAGTATCGTCTTGCGGTTGATAAGACAGCAGTCGTGATCGGCGAGTCTGAATTCAAGGATCCTAACACATACTATCTCTATTATACACTCGAGAGCCTGACAGGTGAGACACTTACAGCTCCTGACGTGTATTGGATGGACGGCAACAATGTGGCTCTGAACAATTTCACACATGACTTCGATCCTGCAACAGGAAGGGGTACCCTGGTGGTGACCCTCAACCAGATGGACGGACTTCAACATCGTGAGGGAACCCTCTTCATAAAGAAGGGACGTCTTTCAAGGAAGATCAAGGTCGTGACAGTGAAGGAGCAGACTTTCGAGCCTGCATGGATCACTACCAACGTATATGGTGTCGGAACAGGTGAAAACGTCACAATGGTGTTCACAATTCCTGACGATTGTCCTCAGGAACTCTTCCCTATGGAAGTCCTGATCTCTGTAAATGATCTTGATATCAGAAATGAGTCAGGTATGACTCTTCCTGTCAGAAATGCAGGCGAGGAAGGTTATGGAGAAGATAACGGCATCGGATACAAGTATGTCCTTACCGTTACCGGAACCGGTATTCAGAGAATCTATCTTGAGACAATCCTTGGACAGGTTACAGGTGACAATATCGAAGTCACCATCGAAGCTGAAAACTTCCGGAGTCTGACCAAGACGGCTACATTCCAGTCTGAGATCAACCAGTGGATCCTCATCCACAACCTCAGGTCATATTCGGCAGTGCAGCCGGCTGACGAGGTCATCTATTACTACCTCGTACCTCAGAAGATAAATGCGGAAGTTTCCTTCCCGACACATCTCGGTACGGACATAACATGGAACGATGACTTCACCGTGAATACATTCACATCGGTTACTCCGGGGGCAGACGATGAATTCCTAATCTACTCGAAGAATCTGGACAATGACACATCAGTGTCTGCTCAGGACTTCACATTCTATCCTGTTTCAAGCGAAAACTGGTCAACAGGAGGAAGGGTCTATGGATTCAAGAGGAACATGAACGGAACACAGGGCAATGGAGCCACTTACAGATTCGTCACCAATACTCCTAAGAGTGCAGAGGTCGTGCGTATCGCATCCAATCCTTACGGACAGCCGTCTGTGACAGGAACAGGTGTCTGCACAGGTTCACAGTACAGGTCTGCAGTGTTCGAACTTGCAAACTATCATCCGTTCCATTTCGCGGCCCAGGTGAACGGACAGGGTACCGTTATTTCAGGCAATGCAGAGGAAGTCACTGACAATGTATATCTTAGCTATGTTCCTGATCAGCAGGTCAATATAGATATCGATATAACAAGCTTCACTTCGACCATCCAGGGTGCTGCCGATGACGAGCAGGTGTCAGTGGATCCATTCGGAACGGCATTCGACATCTACATCGATGCTCCTATGTTCAGACTTGACGAGACCAGTGCCCTTTTCACGTCAGGCAAGATCGAGGAGGATCCGGATGTTGAAGGAAGATTCATCTATCATGTGGATGCAGACCGTGCTACAGAGCGCACCCACGGAACTCTTCAGGCTTCTGTGACAGATTCGAAGAGCGCCGTATCGCAGAACGGTGAGCGAAAGAGGATTCCGTTCCTCACAAAGGGCATCGTGACTGCAGGTAACATCACCATCAGTGCGGATGATTCAAAGGTGGTATACTATAAGAAGGAATTCAAGGTACACAACAGCTCTATTGTCGGAACCATCAAGTATCGTCCTCAGGGAGGAACAGGTGTCCAGGCAGTACCGGCAGGTTCATTTGTACCGTTCGAAGTTCTTCCTACCTACAACCGAATCGGTACCGTGACCATCGGTGAAGCAGGAGCATTCGAGCTCCGTCTCAGGAATGAATATGAATATGACTGGAATACTGACGACGTCAAGTTCCAGTTCAAGGATGATAACGGTGTGATATATGAGAAGACCTACGGAAGCCTCAATGCGTTCTATTCTTCTCTTTCTGCAGGTGACATAATCCTTGAACCCGTGAGTTAATATCAGCCAAATCTACTCTAAATAACGTTCAGCGCAAGCATCCCGTAGGCTGAGTCCGTGAGGACAGGGATGCTTGTTTTTATTTTGCCCTTTCATAGATTAATGTTAATTTTGTTCCTTGTCATCCTGAGGAGTCCATAGGACGACGTGAGGATCTGCACATAAAACATTAATTCTATGATAACAAAAGAACTCTGGGGCAAGACCCCCTCTGGCGAGGAAATCTATCTTTATACCCTTACCAACTCCAAGGGAGCATATGTGAAAGTATCGTCTGTAGGCGCAGGAATCGTTGAGGTTGTAGTGCCTGACAAGGACGGCGCTCTGGCTGACGTCGTGCTCGGATATCCTGAGGCTGCAAGCTATTTCGGCGACGGTCCATGCTCAGGAAAGGTACCGGGACGCTATGCAAACCGCGTCGCTCTTGGCAAGTTCACGCTTGACGGAGTGGAGTATACTCTTCCGATAAACAATGGTCCTAACCATCTCCACGGCGGTCCTGAGGGATTTCAGAACAAGGTTTGGGAAAGCCGCGAGCACGAAGGTGGAGTGGAGTTCCTTTATTATTCAGAGGCTGGCGAGCAGGGCTATCCCGGCGCTGTGAAGACAGTCGCACGCTACGACTGGAGCGAAGACTGCGAGCTTCGTCTCACACTCACTGCGGAGTCTGACGCTCCTACTGTGATCAACCTCAC
>SUYV01000001.1:0-81766 GCA_015060255.1 Bacteroidales bacterium
TCTCTGAGGAAGAGGTTATCGCAGCCCTCAGAAAGGCTACCATCGACATGGCCATCGTTCCTGCATGCTGTGGTTCATCATTCAAGAACAAGGGTGTTCAGTTCCTTCTCAACGCAGTAATGCGTTACCTCCCATCACCACTTGACAAGGGTGCCGTAAAGGGTACAAACCCTAACACAGGTGACGAGGAAGTACGCCAGCCTAGCATCAAGGAGCCTTTCGCAGCTCTCGTATTCAAGATTGCTACAGACCCATTCGTTGGCCGTCTTGCATTCATGAGAGCATACTCAGGTAAGCTCGATGCAGGTTCATACGTGCTCAACACACGTACAGGCAAGAAGGAACGCGTTTCACGCCTTTTCCAGATGCACTCAAACAAGCAGAACCCTATCGAGTTCGTTGAGGCAGGTGACATCTGCGCAGCAGTAGGTTTCAAGGACCTCCGCACTGGTGATACAATCTGCTTCGAGCAGTCTCCTATCACTCTCGAGTCTATGGAGTTCCCTGATCCGGTTATCGGACTTGCAGTCGAGCCAAAGACCCAGAAGGATCTTGACAAGCTCGGCATCGCACTCGCTAAGCTCGCAGAGGAGGACCCTACATTCACAGTCAAGACTGACCACGAGACAGGCCAGACAGTCATCAGCGGTATGGGTGAGCTTCACCTTGACATCATCGTTGACCGTCTCCGTCGCGAGTTCGGTGTAGACATCAACCAGGGTGCACCTCAGGTTAACTACAAAGAGGCTATCACTCAGACCGTTCAGCATCGTGAGGTATTCAAGAAGCAGACCGGTGGACGTGGTAAGTTCGCAGATATCATCGTTGAGATCGGACCTGCAGATGAGGGAGTTACAGGACTTCAGTTCATTGATGAGGTGAAGGGTGGTAACGTTCCTAAGGAGTTCATCCCATCTGTAGAGAAGGGCTTCAAGTCAGCAATGTCAAACGGTGTCCTCGCAGGATACGAGGTTCCATCACTCAAGGTTACCCTTAAGGATGGTTCATTCCACCCAGTGGACTCAGACCAGCTCTCATTCGAGCTTGCAGCACGTCTGGCATTCCGTCACGCTTGCCCTAAGGCTAAGCCGGTTCTCCTCGAGCCTATCATGAGCCTCGAAGTCGTTACTCCAGAGGACTACATGGGTGATATCGTAGGTGACCTCAACCGTCGTCGCGGTCAGATCAACGCGATGGACTCGACTCTCGGTGCACGTATCGTAAAGGCATACGTTCCACTCGCAGAGCAGTTCGGTTACGTAACTATCCTCCGTACCATTTCTTCAGGTCGTGCAACCAGCACAATGTCATTCGACCACTATGCTGAGGTTCCTGCAGGACTTGCTAAGGAAGTTATCGAGAAGAGTGGTTACAAGAACACTGATGACGACGAATAATTGTTTAACTGAATTCAACGAAATTTGATATGAGCCAGATAATCAGAATTAAACTCAAATCATTCGATCACATGCTTGTTGACAAGTCAGCAAAGAAGATCGTTGAGACAGTGACAGCTACTGGTGCTCGCGTAAACGGACCTATTCCGCTTCCGACCAACAAGAAGATCTTCACTGTAAACCGCTCGACTTTCGTAAACAAGAAGTCACGCGAGCAGTTTGAGCTCAACTCATTCCGCCGTCTCCTTGACATCTATGATGCAACTCCAAAGACTGTGGACGCTCTCATGAAACTTGAGCTTTCAAGCGGAGTAGAGGTTGAGATTAAGCTCAACTAATTCGATAAAATCGAAAAAAGTATTATATTTGCATTGTGGTTCGGTAACCACTCCGAACCACAGCAAATTTAGTTCTTTAATAAGTCTGGTCCCTTAGCTCAGTTGGTTAGTAGCACCTGACTCATAATCAGGGGGTCGCAGGATCATGCCCTGCAGGGACCACAGATATTAAGATAAAACCCCTTCACAATCGCGTGAAGGGGTTTTTCGTATTCATTTCGCATGTACATCATTTGGAATGGTCTTCTGCATACGAGACCCTTGGGGCTCTCTTTCGGAAGTTCAAGGCGAGATGCAGTATTGCAAGGACAGGGAAGATTTCAAGACGTCCCAGGAACATTGCCACCGTATATATTATTTTGGCAAATACAGGTTGTGATGCATAATTTCCCATTGTTCCTAATGCGTCTATTCCAGGGCCTACGTTTCCAAGGGATGCCAGAGTTCCGGAAAAGGCATCAGAGATTTCTACTCCGGACACCAATACCGCAATGAATGACATGAAGAGAATGAACAGATATGCTACAAAATATAGGAAGATGGCAGATACCTGGTCATTATTGATTGCATGGTCATCTACTTTAGTGCGGAATATGGATGATGGATGGAGACGTCGTTTGAATTCATTCCGTATTTCCTTGAATATTATCAGCATGCGATCTGCCTTGACACCTCCGGTGGTCGAACCTGAACATCCGCAATGAAAAGCTGCAAAAAGTAGGAACATGTTTGCAAGCATCGGCCATAAAGCATTATCTGCATTACCGAATCCTGTGGTGGAGATGAAGCTGGCGACTTGAAATACTGAGTCAAGAAGCGCTTTGCCAAATGAGCTATAGCCTCCCTGGATCATCAGTACGGATGTGACGAAAAGCGAGAGCACCACTATCACATTCAGATAATATGCGGACACTGAATTTTTGATCGGAGCAAAAGACCTTTTTATCAGCATCGCATATATGACTCCGAAATGCATTGACGCCAGAATCATAAAGACGATGATGATGATATCTATCGCCGGAGAGTCGAAATGCATTATTGAAGTATTTTTGGTGCTGAAACCACCGGTGGCTATAGTACTGAAGGAATGGTTGATGGCATCAAAGAATGACATGCCGGCCAACATCAGAAGCAATGTTTCTGCCACTGTCAGTCCGACGTAGACAGAAAGCATGATCCTGGGCACATTGACACGGCGATAACGATATCCGTATTGAGATAAAGTGGATACTTCAAGATTGGACAGCCTGAATTTGAATGAATTGGCATCCGGTATTATCAGCAGAAGGAAAACCACAACACCCAGTCCGCCTATGAAATGAGTTGAAGAACGCCAGAAAAGAAGACTCCTGGGCAGACTTTCTATATCTGTAAGAATCGTCGATCCTGTCGTGGTGTAACCGGAAACACTTTCAAACCATGCGTTGACTAGAGTGAATTCTCCGCCGTAGAGGACGTAAGGCAACATTCCAACAATGAATGACATCAGCCACGCAGCAACCATGGTTATATAACCATCCTTGATGGAGTTCTCCTGAGTATGTCTCACAAAAATCAATGGGAAGCCTCCCGCTATGGATGTGATAAGGAAACTGACCATCAATGGTGCAAAGGCTTCATCGAATCCATCTGAGATGGAGACTATAATGGACAACATCATAAATAAGGCATTAACAAGTAACGCCTTACCGATATTTGATGATATAGCCTTTAGGTTCATTCGGAGTAAAGTTATGATATTAATATCATAATTGCAAGAGTTTATCCCAGCTGGAATTTTCTTGAAGATCTGATCAGTCGTGATAAAGTTATAGCCATCGACTCCGACTCCTGAAGGATATTCAGGTAGAGATATGCGGTATTGATGTTGACCTGCTTGGCCTGAATGTCGTCCATCAGTTCCTTTCTCATATCCGAGAACTTATTCTGCATCTGAGAGAGTCTTGGATCCAGGTCACGACTTTCTTATTCAGGAGGGCAGACCATTTTCATAACGCTTGCGGAAAACACTGCGGATTACTGCAGGATAATATTTGAGGACGATGGTCAGGGTGTAGATGAAGCAAGTCTTCAAAGATTGTTTGAACGGTTCTACAGGGTGGACAAGGGACGTTCCCGCAGCAAGGGAGGAACCGGATTGGGACTGGCCATAGTCAAGCATGCGGTTATGTTCCATGGGGGCGTAATATCGGCGTCCAATCGGAAAGGTGGAGGCCTGCGGTTTGAATTCACGCTCGAAAAGTGCATGAAGATGCGTGATGCTGAATAAATGGTCTTATTGTAAATTTTGTTTATAACAGGTGTTCCTGCTTTTAGTTTTATAGGGATTGCGCTGACCGGGTTTCAATCTATAAGTATTATTATAAATACCTGAAAGTGACGAAATTAGGGTTTGCTTATGTGATAGTGATTTCTTAACTTTGTGTTTCATATTTTAAGAAGTCACTATTATATGCGGTTGATTGGAAGGTCATTATGTACAATAATGATTGCTGTTTCTTTTTTTGTATTATCAGGCTGCAAGGCGCTCGATACCGAGTTCGCTTATCAGCTGACACTCTCGGAAAGCAGCATCGTCTTTGATATGCATGGCGCAGAGAAATCTTTGTCTGTCGCCCCGTTCCCGGAGAAAGAGAAGTGGACTGCAGCATATGCAGAGGAAGAGGACTGGTTCACATTTGAGGCGGTCTCGGATGCATTGCTCGTAGCCGTGGATCCGAATTATTCGACAGAGTCGCGCTCCGGAGCCATCATTCTTTCGAGTCCGGAAAATCATTTCGAGCCATATCGTGTCGAGGTTGTTCAGGAGGGGGCCGAGCCTCTCGAATTCACAACAACGGTCAAAGACCATGAATTCGATTCTGAAGGAGGCGAGATATGCTTCACTGTCACTTCAAACTATGACTGGACAGTCGGCTATGATGCTGACTGGCTTACAGTCGTCCATGAGGTTCCAAGTGACAGGATGATCGTCCTTTGCCAGCCTAACGCATCCGAGGAGCAGCGTTCAGCAATCCTTACCATGTATATTGGAGAGGGAGAGCAGATGCAGGTGCGCGATATCGTCATATCGCAGGGTACACGCGCTGAAAATCCATATTTCCAGCTGCTCGGCAAGTGGGAGATCACTGCGGCGAAATGGTATTACTCGCCTAACGGCTCGCTTAATTCGCTTGATTATAATCCTAATCCGGCAGAATACTATCTGATCTTTGACATCGAGCAGGGAGAGTACGGAAAGACATATGTGATGAGTGATTTCCTCTATCCGGGAACCAGTCTGGAGATACGTTACGACAAGGAGACAGGCAACATCGTGATTCCTTTCGGATGGACCGTATTATCATATGACACATACCTTTATATCACCCTTGTGGGCACGTCGAAGTTCTCATATGCTTCGCTGGAAGTGGACGGAGTGCCTTCTGAAGACTTCTCGTCAATTGCGCTGGAACTCCCTGCGGTTGATGGCTTCAACTATGTGGGATTCGGCCTGTGGACATACAATGACAATGGCGACAAGGTCGCTTTGGGATCGCGCTACATGCCTACTTTGTTCCCTATGGGCCCGATCGTATTCAAGAAACAAACCCTATAATCTGACAGCCGTATGAAAAGATATCTATACATATTGGCAGCCATTGCGGTTGCATTTTCGTGCGGAAAGGATCCGCAGCCGGTGGAACCTCCTGTTTCAGAGGGCAGGGTTACGCTTGAGGTCTCGTCGGAGAGCCGTCAGCTGGAAATGTCCGAGGACGGCCTTGCAGGCAGTGTCCTCTTCAAGACCAAGGGAGGCTCGGTCGTACTGGATGTCCTCACCAATCAGGATGAATGGTCTTATGAGACAAGCGGAGAAGACTGGCTTGAGGTCAGCGCCGATGACTATTTCCTGACACTGAAGGCAGAGAAGAACACGGCCGACAAGTCAAACTCGGCGACCGTTGTCATAAAGGCTTCAAACGACAATCAGGAGGTGTCAGTGACCCTCACAGTGACCCAGAACCACGCTGGGGTGCCGGAAATAAGCCTGGCGGAGAATGAAAAGCGTTTCAAGGCATATACTGAACTGGTGACCGAGATCGAGGTCGAGACCAACCAGGACGAATGGGACTTCGACTGCACATGCAGCTGGCTCCTGATCGAGAAGGAAGACAACAAGATCAGGTTGACAGCAGATCAGAACAAGACCACATACCAGAGAATTGCCGAGATCCAGATCAAGGCAGGCGAGGACTCGGACTGGCTGACAGTCAGACAGGACGGAACGGCCTATGTGCGTCTGAGCACACAGAATGTGGCAACAGACGACGAGGGCGACACAAAGACTCTGACCGTGACATCCAATCCTGAACTTGACTGGAAGTTCGAGACTGACGGCAGCGACTGGTTCAGCGTGTCGTCAGATGGAAACCAGCTCAGCGTCTATATCCAGTCCAATATTGGAGGAAACCAGCGTCTTGGATCGCTGACCGTGACAGTGGGAGAGCCAGACAACTATGCAACTGCAAAGGTGAACATCCGTCAGATAGGCCCTGATACAGAAGAACTTATATATGAAGTGCTCATCTCCGAGCCGGACTTCAGACTGACCGGAGCCCCTGTAATCACCACATCGACAGGCGGCAGCGTGACAGTCGACTGGGGCGACGGCTCGCCGGAGGAGACCTTCGACTCAAGAAGGCCGGTACACGTATACAAGGAGCCGGGCAGATATACCATAGAAATGAAAGGAACTGCGAAGTCTCTCGAATTCAGCGACGGTGAATCTATGTCTCCGGAGCTTCAGAGCGTCATCTCGTGGGGTAAGATGGGCTGTACGTCGGCTGCGGACATGTGCCTTGGCTGCAACAACCTCAAATCTATCCCTAACGATGTCGCAGGTTCATTCGCTTCAGTAAAGTCATTCATCGGAGCATTCTCATGCTGCGAATCCCTCGAAGAAATCCCGTCGGGCCTCTTCAGATATGCAACAGTGGCGAAGAACTTCGAAGACTGCTTCAGCCACTCGGCATCAATTTCGGAGATTCCGGAAGACCTCTTCGCCAACTGCGTGGCAGCCGAGGACTTCTCATATACATTCTACGGCACAGGTTCGGGATATATCCTGACTACCAGCACATTGGCGAATTTTGACGAAGTCAGGGCCCTTGCCTCGGCAGGCAAGATCAGGGAAATCCCGGGAGGCCTCTTCCGCAACTGTCCTGCAGTAAAGCAGATGGACTATGTCTTCGGTGCTACTGCAATATCGTCTATTCCGGAGAATCTTTTCGCTGCCCAGTCTGCAGCCACTATATTTACCGGAGCCTTCTCGGCATGCGTGAATCTCGAGTCCATCCCTGTTTCGCTTATGAAAGGCGCGACAACAGCTCAGGACATAAAGTATATGTTCGCCGGCTGCGAGTCTGTCACCGAGATCCCTTCGGGAATATTCACCAACTGCAGCACAGTGACCAATCTTGAGTATATATTCTACAAGACTGGCGTCAGAAAACTCCAGAAAGGCATCTTCGAGGGCCTCTCGGGCGTCAAGACCATAGGAGCTGTATTCCAGGGCTGCACATCTCTCTCAGAGATCGAGCCGGGTGTGTTCGATGGTCTTACAGCAGCCAAGTCATTCAGATACTGCTTCTCGGACTGTACTTCGCTCAGGCAGATTCCTTCAGATCTCTTCAGAGGTCTGACAGCAGCCTACGAGTTTACATACACATTCGAAAATACTGCGCTGGAGAGCGTTCCGGAGGATCTTTTCGCAGAAGCGAGAGACTATTCTTCAGCAGATTTCACCTACATGTTCGCTGACTGCGCCAACCTCAAGACCGTCCCTGCGGGCCTTTTCAACACATTCACAAAAGTGACCTCGCCGGGCTTCAAGAACCTGTTCTATGGCTCGGGCATCGAGACCATCCCTGCAGGCCTTTTCGCAAAGAACACTGCTGTTTCGACAGGCTTTGAGGAAGTGTTCAGCAACTGTACTTCCCTCAAGACTATCGAGGGCCCTATATTCCCTGAGTCGACTTCAGTGTCGTCGCTTGCCTATGCATTCGAGAACTGCACTTCGCTTGAGGCTATCCCTGAGGGTCTCTTCGATTCCATAGCAGGCTCGAAGACCAAGTTCACAGCGACATTCGTGAGCTGCACCTCACTAAAGTCGCTTCCTGCAGGCCTTTTCGCCAAGAACTCATTGACAACCAATTTCTCCGGCACATTCTGCGGCTGCTCGTCACTTGAGGAAATTCCGTCAGACCTCATGCCTGTCGACTCCAAGGCGACATCTGTCAAGGAGATGTTTGCTGAGTGCTCGTCCCTGAAGTCTGTTCCGTCAGGCCTCTTCGCCACCACTCCTGCTGTAACCTCATTCGAGGGAACATTTGCTGAGTGCACTGCTTTGGAGACTATCCCGGAGGACCTTTTCAGCGCCATAGGCACAAAGACATCCAGCATTACTTTCTCTGAGTGTTTCATGAACTGCCCTGCCCTAAGGAGCCTCCCGGCAGGCCTCTTCGACACGGTGAGACGCATAAGCTACATCGACTCATGCTTCGAAGGCTGCTCATCCCTCACAGGAGAGTCTCCATATACGATTATAACAGATGCTGAGGGAGCGGAGAAGAAAGTACATCTTTACGAACGCGAAAGAGGAGACGACTTCCCTAACGCTCCGGTATCGGCATCGGCTCACGCCGGCTGCTTCGCCGGCTGCACAGGCCTGACCGACTACAACGAAATGCCATCAGATTGGAAATAGCACAACTGTCATCCCGAGCGAAGTCGAGGGATCTAAATAAACGATAATGAAAAATATACAATACATACTACCATTCACCCTCCTCCTGGCCGCCTGCAGCCAGCCCGCAGAAGTCCTCTACCCGGAGGCCGACTTCGCTTCAGTGAAGCTCTCGTCCGGCTCTGCCGTAATCTCCGAGGACGGCGGCGAAAAGACCGTTTTCATCGCGACCAACCGCGAAGAGTGGGACGTCCAGTGCATCGTGGATTGGGTGGACATCAGTATCGAAGACAACAAGATCACTGTCTATGTGGATGAAAATCCTGACAAGGACAGCCGCCTGGCGGTGATTGATGTCATAGCCGGAACCAAGCCTGATGTGGCTAAGGCAAGGCTCAAGGTGCTCCAGAAGGGAGCTGCGACAGTAGACCTGTCTGTCGACGGCACAGCCAACAGTTACATCGCTCATACAAATGCATCATTCAGATTCGATGCATCAGTGAAGGGAAACGGCGCCGATGACGGCAACACATTCTATATAGGCTATCATGGCCTGGAGATCACAGAGGCAGCATATGCAGACCTTGCATGGGAGTCCACATTCGATGCGGACAAGACCCGCAGCACGAAGATCATCAGCGGCGCTCCTGTATACTCTCAGGAAGAGCAGGCCGTATATTTCTCGACCGGCGAAATCCAGGGAAATGCCGTTATCAGCGTCCATGACGCAGAGGGCGAAATCCTCTGGAGCTGGCACATATGGGTATCTGACGAGCCTGTGAAGACCTCGAGAGGCAATGGTCTTGAGTGGATGGACCGCAATCTGGGCGCGCTCAACAATGATCCCGAAGACATAGCCAACAGGGGCATGCTCTACCAGTGGGGCCGCAAGGACCCGTTCCTGCCTTCACCGGCGGCATACCGCGAGGTGCCTTTCCATACATATGACGAAGAAGGCAACCTTCTTGAGACAGAAGAAGAATACTATGCGATCCAGGCTCAGATAGAGCAGGCGCGAGTTGCGCTCAACATCAGCAACACCCAGACAGGAGACGGCTCCCTTGAATGGGAATACGTTTCGGTGGCTCCGGTCGCCCTGCAGGCTCCGGGCAACATCGAGCATTCTGTTCAGAACCCTACGACCATCCTGGGATGCCGTACCGACATTCCTATCGGCGAATACGTCTTCGACTGGTACCTCCAGCAGGACCTCGTCGGCAAGAACGGCTCGCTGCAGCAGTCGCAGTCCGACCTCTGGGGCTACGCCCAGGCCGGCACTGCATACAAGACCATCTTCGACCCATGCCCTCCGGGTTATGCGGTTCCGCCTCGCGGAGCATTCGACGATATCCAGGATGGTTATGCCTGCACATACGTGGACAGGGAGTGGGAGCGTAATGCCTATGGATGGACCTGGAAGGGTGGAAACGGTGACTATTTCCCAAGCACCGGCAACCTGGACGTGTCAGGCCTCATAGGTGAGACCAGCGAGAAGATGCTCTACTGGACAGCCGAGACCTTCGGCAGCGGAGCCAGCGGCTTCGGCAAGGCCGCGACCCTCTTTGTCGCGTTCAACGAGGTCTATTACGGAATATATCCTATCCTGGACGCTGCTGAGGCGGCAGCCTGGTACTCCTACGGAGCAAAGTGCTTTGCGGCACCTGTAAGATGCGTGAAAGAATAATTAACAACAAATACGATGGATTATGAAAAAACTGAATGATGCTTATGAAGCTCCTTGCCTGAAAGTGGCAGAGATGCAGTTGGAACAGTGTATCTTGACAAGTTCCTATGGAGACTATGGAGACCCTGGTCAGGACTCCGATTACAATGACCCGGACTTTGATCTTTAACTCTTAAATTGAATCTGTGATGAAAGCAATAATAAAGAGTTTTATCCTCGTTGCAGCAGCTGCAATGGGATTCACAGCATGCCAGAAGGAAATCCAGGAAGAGGTTCCTGTAAATGAAGGCACAGTACAGGTCACTTTCGTATCCGGCACTCCTGAAACAAAGACTACAGTGGATACATCAGGCGATACTCCTGTATTCGCATGGGATGAAAACGAGACATTCGCAGTCCTCGAGCAGACCGATGCGCTTGCAGCAGCCACTTCTGTGACTTATGAGAAAGTTGACGGAAAGGCCAATATCACTGCAACCTTTGCTTCCAATGCAGGCAAGAGTGAGTATAAGTATGCTACAATCTATCCTGCAAGCGGATATGTAAGTGCAGAGAGTCTTGCAAGTGCAATCCTCAGCCTCCCTGCAGTCCAGACAATGGCCGAGAGTTCATATGACCCTGCAGCAGACCTTATGGTTTCAGAGGTGGTGACTACAACCGCTCAGCCAGCAGAGGCTCAGATGGTACGCTTCACCCGTATGGCAGCCGTAGTCAAGATGTCCCTCAAGAACTTGGCTCTTGCAGATGGCGACGCAGTTGAGCAGGTGATCTTCACAGCAGACGGTAAGACACTCGCTGGAACAATCACAGCTGATCTTGCTGCCCCTAATGGTTTTGCAGCAGCAGAAGGTAGCAGCAGCGTGACTGTAAATACATCATCAACTGACGTATACTTCACCGTCCTCCCTACAACTCTCGAGGCAGGCGATGCCTACACAGTAACAATCCTCACAAACAAGAAGCTCTACATAAAGCAAGGCGTCATCCCTGCAGAAAAGTCTCTCGTATTCGAAGCCGGCATGGTAAACCGCTTCGGTGTAAACATGGAGGGTGTAGCAGCCAGCGAAAAGTGGGTGCTTGTTCGTGATGCATCGACACTTGAGGCTGGTGATATCGTGACTATTGCAGCGAGTGACCTTAACTATGTCATGGGCTGTTATTTTGCTTCAAACTTCCCATACGCATCTTACACCACAGATGTCATTAAGTCTGGTGATTATCTCTATCATCCGATAGTTACAGATAAGAGCAAGTATCAGTATATGGCGCAGTCGCTTATACTTGCCAAGAGAGATGCAGACAAAGTCGCATTTGATTTCTACAACGGAGTAGATTATGATGGTGATGCAAAGTCGGGCTATCTTACCAATTTGGTAACAAATAACTATCTCCAACTCTCGCAATATCCTACCAATAATACACTTCTTTATGTTACTGTTGACAACGAGAGTGGTGTGGCTACAATTAGTGCTACAGACAGTGAGTTTAACAATAAACTCTTGAAATATCGTGCATATAGTGGTGGTGCAACTACCTCAAACCGTCGTTTCGTTTTTGCTTCCACACCTACTACTGAACACCATGATGTCTGCATCTACAGATTGGCAGGTGCCAAGGGTGTTGTGCCTACCGCAGGTGCTGTCGTTACAGTTCCTGATGCAGATGAGCCAGTGGTGGTTCCAATGGAGGGCGTTGCAGAGGAAACTGTATTCGAGGACGTTAAATTTACCTATGTGGGCGACTGGAATATTTCTGTTTCAGACAATGCTGAGTGGCTCACTGTCAACTATGCAGATGGCGCTATCAGCTACACTGCAGAGGCAAATGATGGCACAGTGCGCTACGCAACTGTAACCATTACAGCAAGCCTCGAGGGCGAGGAATCAAAGACCTGGACATTCCCTGTTGTTCAGAAGGGCGCTCCTGTAAAGGTTACTGTAGCCGAATTCATTGAGAAGGCAGTAGATGCAAATGTGGAGTATGAGGTTACAGGTATACTTACCAAGAAGGCGACAAGCGCATCGGGCAGCACTACCATAGCTGATGCTGAAGGCAATACAGCTACATTCAAATATATTGATATGACCAATGGCGACGCGTTCATCAATAATACGAGCATAGAACTTGGTGACGTCGTTACTTTCGTTGCAGCTGTATCAGCCGAAGCTACAGGTGGCTCAAGCGCAGCTCACGCTATCTGCAAGGGTTACTATAACCTGAAGGCAGAGGTGGAGAACGACCTTGTCGCTTATACTGGAGGCAGTGTAGATATCGCTCTCAATAAGCTTGGAACTTTGGCTCCAGCAGGTAATATTACCGCGAAAGCGGACGCTGACTTTGCCGAGCTCAAATATACTGTTAACGCTGATAAGGCAACAGTTACATTGCCAGCCAATGACGGAGCACCTCGTCAGGTGGCAGTAACCTTCACCGATGGCTACGCTGAGACTTCTGTTGCCATTGTGCAGGGTGCTGACACAGCAAAGGGTAATACTTGGGAGCTTGTGACCGATGCTTCTACTCTTGCAGCCGGCGACCAGGTGATCATTGCAGCCAAGGATTACGATGTGGCAATGAGCACAACTATATCAAGCGAGCGTCGCAGCGCGGTTGCTGTTGCCAAACTTGGCAATCACTATCTCACTCCTGCTGCTGCAACTCAGACTTTGGTTCTCGCGAACGGTTCGGCTGATGGTACATTTGCTTTCTACGATGGAGACAACAAGGGCTTCCTTGTTTCGACAAGCACATCATATAAGCTGAACAACCAGACTTACATTGATGCTAATACATCGTTCACAGTATCGATAGCAGATGGTGTGGCAACTATTGGAAATAAGGAAGGCGATTACAATGAAAATAAGTTGTACTATCGCGAAGGTTCATCATATAATTACTTCTATAGTGGAGAAACCGAGAAGCAGGCAGTCTGTCTCTATCGTCTTGTAGGCGTCAAGGGCAATATTCCTGTAGTACCGGCGGATGTTACCGTACCATCTGCAAAGGTGGTAATTCCAGAGGAGGGTGCTGCTGAAGCAACTCCTATCGATGATGTAGTATTCAACTATGTCGGAGACTGGAATATCTCTGCAACATCGGAGGCTGACTGGATCACCTTCGCTTACGACAAGGCTAATAGCAAGCTCACTTACACTGCCGCAGCAAATGAGGGTACAGTAAGAGAGACATCTGCTACAATTACTGCTACCATGGAAGGTCAGGATCCGCTTACCTGGAAGTTCAATGTTCTCCAGAAGGGCGCTCCAATGGAAGTTTCTATTGCTGAGTTCATTACCAAGCCTGTAGATCTAAATGTTGCTTATAAATTTACTGGTGTCATAACTGTGGTTTCGACAACGGAGTCGGGCTACTATACTATCTCCGATGGTAATGGCAATGACGCACAAGTTAGATATGTAAGGACCGATGAAGGCAAGGTTGTGGCTACAGCCGATGAAATTGGTCTTCAAGTAGGCGATGTTGTTACCGTTACTACCGTGGTTACAACCAGCGTTGGTAAGGGTGGTACAAGCGCAAATCCTACTATCTATAAGGGACACTATCGCCTCACTGCAACAGCAGATAAAGACCTGATTGATTATGAGGGTGGCACAGCAACCATTACTCTTGCTACATCAGGAAATCTGGTACCTGCAGGCGAAACTATCAAGGGCGCAATGGCTGAGGCTTACGATTTTGTAACCTTCGACTACACTGAAAATGCGGCAACCGCAACTGCAACATTTGCAGCAAACAATGGTGCCTCACGCGGTGCAGAGTTCAATTTCACATTCGGTCTGGCTTCGGTTACCGTTGCTGTAGGTCAGAACAACCACCCTGACGTAAAGGTCGGCTGGTTCCTTGTAACTGATGTCAATGAACTCAATGTGGGCGACCAGGTGATCATTGCAGCAAAGACACCGGATGGAACCCTAGACTATGCGATCAAGGCTTGGACAAGTACCAGCAGTGCGCCAACCTCTATGGAGATCGCTCTAATGGGTAACTCTATTAAAGATGTGACCGGTCTTGAGCAGTTTACCATTGCAGCTGGAGCAGAGGCTTATCCTGATACCTTTGCATTTGTGCGCGCGGATGGCAGATATATGTCAAATTCAAGCGGATCGTTGAAGACAAGTACAACTCTTGGCGAATACACCTCTTGGGGCGTAACGATTGACTCAGCCAATAATGGCGCAGCTATATTAAAGGTTTCAAAACCATACAGTAGTAAAGATACTATAATGTTTAATTATACTGTTTATAATCAAACATTTAATCTCTTTAAGCCAACCGACACCGGCAAGGGAGCAATTTATATCTACAAGTATTATAATATCCAATAGTAATTAGCAGTCTTTCCAACCGTCCGGCAGGAAATTGCTTGAAATGATGTCGGACGGTCGGGAAAATTGCTTGAAATGGGGTGTTTTGGGGACCGTCCGACACCGAATCGGGCAAAAAAGTGATGGACGGTTTCGGATATTGACTCCGTGACACAAAACCTGGATATAGAACCGGGAAACAAACAACAACAAACAACAACGAATGAAACTATACCGAACATTTTTCAAGGCAGCTGTGGTCGTGATTGCGGCCATGGCGGCCTTTGCGTGTGAGAAGGCTCCGGCAGGAGGCGGAAGCAGCCTCAATGAGGATCTTGAACTGGTGGTGGATGTCGAGGACATTACTCTCACATCTGCAAAGATAAAGGTGACTCACAACGGACAGAAGAGCGATACCTGGTATGGCTTTCTGACCGAAATCGTCGCGGGAGATGAAGAAGAACTCATCTCGCAGGCGGTCGAGGCCTATATGAACGGAGATTCTTCGGAGGGCCTTCGCAAGTCAAAAAGCTATGTGACGGTACTCAAGGATCTCAAGCCGGGCACTGCATATAAATACATCGCATTCGGCCTCTCGGCTGACGGCAAGGTATACGGAAGCTCCGCATCAGTGGAGTTCGAGACCAAGCTGGACGGCACGGGAAGCGGCCCCGGCGATGGCGGTCAGACCCCGGGTAATCCGGAAGTGGACGGAATGAAGGTCAACAAGGCATGGACCGTGAACTATGTCGGTGAGGGAGTTGTGAACGGAGAGGATTATGACCATGTGGTCACAGTCAACAGCACAGACCGCAATACATACGCCATCACTATAGTGTACGCAAGCCTGTGGAACCTCGACGACCTTTATGACATGGCAGTCCTGTTTGCCGAGGACCTCGTTGCGTATGTGGACGAGTACAACGAATATTACGGAACGTCGTTCACTGTCGGTGACGCTCTTTATTCCGGCACAGCTTCAGATGCATTCGACCTCTATCCGGGCTACTATATAGCTGTGGCTCTGGGAATTACTCCGGAAGGAAAGGTCAGCGGACTCTATGCGACTTCAGAAGTCTTCGAGGTCAAGGAAGCCATCCCTACCGAGCAGTACAAGTCATGGCTTGGAGACTGGACCATCGTCGGAGAGAACGATGTGGAATTCACCGTGACTCTGAGCAGACATGTTGCCAACAGATCGTTCTGGATGTACGGATGGGAAGGTTTCGAGGACATACCGGTGGATGTCGAGTACAGCGAAGAGCGTAACGACCTGACGTTCTATGCCCAGCTTGTGCAGGAGAATTACTACCTTGAGGAGTATGATGTGACTGCAAACATGTATTTCCTTGGCGGAGACGTTGATGACAATTTCTACACGGTGATTGATGGAAACTATGGAATTGCCATCGCAGGAGTCCTTGAGGATGGACAGCGCGCCCTCGTCAGGTATGGAGTGAACCAGCCGGGCTACCCTAAATTCATGTCTATGTTCTACGCTGCAGAAGTCGATGGACAGTACATGTGCTTCACCGAGACCGAGAATCTCCCGACGTTCCGCGGCATAGCGGAGATGAATCCTGTCGAGACAAAGTCAAAGGTTTCAAAAGCTATGATAATGCCTATCGGCCGTCTCTGAATCTGAATGAATACAAGTCGCAGAGTGACTTTCCTTCTGTCTCGCTGCGGAATATGAAATAGACCGGGTGCTTCCCTTTGACCTTACCGAGATTGACATCAGCCTGAAGCTCTGTCATCTCCTGAGGCAGGGAGGCATCCAGTTTTAATGAGCCGACTACCTTACCGCCCTTGCTTTCATATGGGCTGTCTATCATTATGACGAGTTCCCCGTCCACGCCCCCTGGAACCATCAGGAATTCCAGACTAAGGTCTTTGCACTTGCGTGTCTTGTCCAGATTGAAGTATTTGTATCCGACGATGGATCCGGCAGTATTGTTCACAACCGGCGAGTCAGGAATCTTGTGGTTGAAAGGTCCTGTGTATGAGTCTGTATCAAGGTATGTCGCCTTGAGGTATGATCCTGAGAAATAATAGTTCGGATAGTTCTGGTATGACTGCGTCGGACCAGTGACGCGGCATGCAATGCCGGCAGGAGTGTTCATGAACGGATCAAGTCCTTCAGTTGCAAACCCCTCTGATGTAACTTCTCCTTCAGAGATGTATACCTTGCCGCCCTTGCCCTTTTCCACCTTCACTTCTATCGGAGCTACCATTGCCTGACGGCAATATTCAGACTGGCCGGCCTGTCTGTGGTAAAACACCCACCATTTGCCGTTGATCTCACAGATGCTGCCGTGTGTGTTTCCTGACGGATATGCAGTGCGGATGACGTTTCCATGTTCGTCCGTATCCCTGCCACGGCCGTCAATGAGGGTACCGCCGTATGTGTATGGGCCGAGAGGATTGTCGCTGTATGCATATGCCAGAGTGAAGTTGGTGCTTGGGAGGCCGAATTCGCCTTCGTTTGTCCACCGGCTGTATACGAATACATACTTGTCCTCTATCTTGCGTATAGATGAGGCCTCGAAGAACCTGAATGTAGTATCCTCGGTTCTGGCAGGAATCAGGTTGATGATTTCAGTACCTTCTTTGACTGTTGCCATGGTAACAGGGTCCAGTTCAGCTGCGTATGACTTGTCGAATCCCCAATATCCATAAACACGTCCGTCATCGTCGACAAACACCGCAGGGTCGAAACCAAGGACACCTACGGTCTCCTTCGGGTTCTCCTTGCTCCAGTTGAACACCTCGAACGGTCCGTCAGGACGCAGTGAACGTGCCATCATGCTTCCTCTGTTCCATGCCTGGGTGTTAGGATACAGATAGTATACTTTGCGGCCGTTCTCGATCCTTTCCGTCACATCAGGTGCGAACAGTACGTCGCCTTCTCCTGAATCGTTCAGCAGGTTGCCGTCGCGGTCGTATACTGACTTGAAGATGATACCGTCATAACGCCAGTTTGTCAGGTCATCTACTGATGCAGACCATACCACCTGCTCCCTTCCGCAGTAACTCTCTACGAGAGAGTCATGTGAACCGTAAATGTACACTCTGTATTCTCCAGGTCTGTCAGGATCCTCGAATACATAAGGTTCTCCATCGGGGATGTGTTCCCACAGAGGAAGATAAGGGTTCTGCGCCGAGACGCTGAATGAGCCGATGATAATGGCGAGCAGTTGCAGGAAAAATGTCTTTTTCATGATCTTGTAAAATTATGTGGTATCAGTCCTCCAGACTGATATGTTCGACTTCTGTAAACCATGATGCGAGTTTGTTTGCCGCTTTGGCCTTGATCTGAGGATTCACGCATTCGTATACGGATTTTATGCACGCGATAAGTGCGGCAAGGTCGTCGCTGAATCCCACGAGAGGTATGAAATCCGGCAGGATGTCGATAGGGAGTATGAAATATCCCAGAGCACCGAGGATTATCGCCTTATGCTTCTTCGGGGTGTTCTCATCCTGTAATACATAATAAAGTACAAGGGCTGCATAGATCACTTTGCTGCCGGCCTTTTTCGCCACCTTGGCGATCTTTCCCCAGAGACCCTCCTCTGAATAATGTCCCTGATATTTTTCTATGTCCTTCGGCGCTTTGCTCATAGTTTTTCCGTATTAATGAATTCTTCCATTGATGTGTAGAACGGCACTCCGTAATAGTCGCAGGTTATCTGCACATTGTCAAACCTGTAGAAGTCCTCTTCGCAAATCACATGCAGCTTCCTGCCTTTCGCATGCAGACCCATCTCCAGCAGTGTTATAGGTGATTTGCTGGAGCCTATGATATACATGATTATAATGTCAGCCTCTTCGAGATGCGACAATTCCCAGCGGACCTGATAGTCCATCTCTCCCGGGCGGGACGGATCCCAGTGCCCCTGTCTCGGGTTGAACAGGATATACCTGCCGCCTCTGCTCTTGAACTCCTCAAACAGCTCCGCCTGCCAGTCCCTGCTGTTGCCCATGTCGATAGTCCCGGCCAGGAACACCTTCGTGAAGCCCCTGTCCGTCTCAACTCCCTCCGGCAGCTCTTCATGCGGCCTGAGCATATACACTGCATCCTCATCCGAGCTGCAGGAAGCAAGAACCATCAGGCAGATCATGCATGTATGTAGGATCCGTTTCATAATATTCTATCTTTTCTGAAGGAGGACCTGGGCGTTGCCGTTGAAGGTGTGGATGGTCACGGTCTCGGCAGACGGGTCTGGAACCGGTGTCCCGGTCGGACATGTGGCTGCCGCTCCGGTTGTGAATGGTCTTTCGACATACTGGTATGCAGGGTCTCCGTTGCCCCAGCCGAGAATCTTCCAGCCTGCTTCCGGAGCGGTGAATTCGAGCTCGCAGTTGGCTGTAGGCACGAAGCGGCCCTTGGCGTCGCGCATCTCGACATTCGCCACCATGATGTCTCCGACTGTCTCGTATGTCCATACTGCATTGACCGGCTCGCCGGCAGTCTCGATGCGGGTCTCCATGACCTTGCGGCCGTTCTTGTATCCTATGGCCTTTACATATCCCGGCTTATATGTAGCCTCCCATTCCAGATGGCCGTTCACCGGCATCTTCTTGCGGCCGAGCTTCCTGCCGTTGACGATCAGCTGGACCTCATCGCAGTTGCTGTATGCCCATACGGACACCTTCTCGCCCTCATGACCGTCAAGATTCCAGTGCGGAAGTATGTGGAGCACCGGCTCCGATGTCCACCATGACTTAAGATAGTAAGCTTCGTCCTTAGGGAATCCGCAATAGTCCAGGATGCCGAATTCTGAGCTTGTGGCAGGGAATACCATAGGGTTAGGCTCTCCGCGGTAGTCGAATCCGGTCCAGTAGAACAGGCCTGCCAGGTAATCTCTCTCGGCATAGAACTTCCATCCTCTTTCAATGCAGTTATACACGCTGTCCGGACCGTGCTTGCTGCGGTTGAAGGCCACCATGCGGCCACCGCCGGCATCTACTGCCGAAGGTTTTCTGCCGTCAGTCACATTGAAGTATACTCCGCGTGTGCCGCAGCCTGTCGTCTCCTCCGAGCCGAGAGCGCAGCGTTCAGGGTAGTCTGTGCGATGCTTCTCGACAGGGTTCTGGAGTATGTAGTTGTATCCTGCAACATCTGCAGGGATGAGGATGGCCGGACCGCTGCTTGACGCCACCGTCATCAGACGGGTCGGGTCGAAGCGGTGGCAATACTCGCGCATTGTCTCTGCGATGCGTGTGCCGAACTCCTTCCATTCGATGCCCCATTCCTCGTTGCCGACGCTCCACAGAATCACAGAAGGGTGATTCCTGTCCCTTACAATCATTCTCTGCAGAAGGCGTGTGTGCTCTTCGTTGACTCCTGTCAGGCGGTTCTCCTCGATGACCAGAATGCCGAGACGGTCACATGCGTCAAGCAGTTCCGGAGTCATGGGATTGTGGCTCGAACGGTATGCGTTGCAGCCGAACTTCTTCAGCTGGAGAAGCCTCCACTCCTGGAGCCCGTCAGGAATGCCGGCTCCGACTCCTGCATGATCCTGATGCATGTTCACACCCTTCAGTTTCACAGACTTTCCGTTGAGGAAGAATCCGCGGTCAGGATCGAAGGCTATATGCCTGATGCCTGTCACGGTCTCATAGGAATCAACAATCTTTCCTCCGGCAGAAACTTCTGTCACTATGGTATAGAGATAAGGATCCTCGCAGCTCCACAGGTGCGGATTCTCCACAGGAATTACAGCTGTGGTGACATGGGATGCCTTGGCCTCAATCACCACTCCGCCTGCATCGGCGGTACCTGCCACATTGTCGTCAGCATCCTTCAGAATGTGCCTTACGGAGTATTCTGAAGGGGCTGCGCCCATGTTCTGCACTTTGGTCTCTATGTGCAGTGAAGCGAGCGAGAGGTCGGGACCGGCCTCGCCGCGAAGGCTGTATGGCACAGCAAACTCCGAGTATGCGAATGTTCCGAACGGAGCAACATGGACCTTGGAAGCCTTGTTGAGCCATACATGACGATATATTCCTGCTCCTTCATAGAACCAGCCTTCCTCGAGAGTGGCGTCTGCACGTACGCATACAAGGTTCTCTCCGCCGTAATTCAGATATTCCGATATGTCATAGGTCCGGGTCGCATAGCCGCTCGGCTCGTGTCCGATGTAGAATCCGTTCACCCATATGCGTGCATCGCGGAAAATGCCGTCAAACTGCAGCCAGATGTGCTTTCCATAGTCCCCGGCAGGGACGGTGAAGGTCTTTCTGTACCAGCCTACGCTGGTCTCCGGATATTTGTATCCCACGGTCTTGTAACCATGGCTATGGCTTGCTTCGCCAGCGTACGGGAGGTCCACCACCCAGTCGTGAGGCAGATCCACTGAGGTCCACGACGAGGCGTCGAACTTCTGGGAATACGGACCCTCATTGTGTATCGATGCCGCCTTTGTCAGGTAGTTGAAATACTCGGTGCCGCAACCGAAGTCCTTGGCTGGCGACGAGGCATCGCCGAAGGCGAACTTCCAGTCCTTGTCAAAGTTGATTCGCTCGCGCTGGCTCTGCGCCGATGCTGTGAGAACTGCAGCAATGCAGATGATGACTGTAAGAATCTTTTTCATATCAGATTATTGGTTCCAATCCGATGCCCGGGGCATCTGAAAGAGTTATTTTTCCATTCACCACTTCCATTCCGCGGAAGAGGTCGTTTGTGATGAGGAGGTTGCCGTCCAGGTCGGCGAAGTCTACGGCAGGGGAGAGCTGCGCCGCAGCTGACACTGCGCATGATGTTTCGGTCATGCATCCGATCATGACTTTCATGCCCTCTGCACGTGCATAGTTCAGCATCTTCCATGCTTCACGCATGCCTGTGCATTTCATCAGCTTGATGTTTATGCCGTGGTATGCTCCCTTTATGGACGGGATGTCCGCGAGTCTCTGGATGGCCTCGTCGGCGAATATCGGCAGCGGGCTCCGCTCCGTGATCCATGCATTGTCATCGATCCGTTCCTTGGCCATAGGCTGCTCGACCATCACAACACCGTTCTCCTTCAGCCAGAAAATCTCGTCCAGGGCTTCTTCCCTGTCCTTCCATCCCTGGTTGGCGTCAACGGCAAGAGGCAGGTCCGTGACTTCTCTGATCGTGCTGATCATCTCCTTGTCGTTCTCCAGTCCGACCTTTACTTTCAGGATGTTGAACCTGTCAGCGCACTCGCGGGTCTTCTCACGCACGACATCAGGAGTGTCGATGCCGATTGTGAATGTAGTGTCCGGTGTCTTTGACGGGTCCAATCCCCACAGCCTCCACCAAGG
Organism: Bacteroidales bacterium; assembly: GCA_015060255.1. Lineage (GTDB taxonomy): Bacteria > Bacteroidota > Bacteroidia > Bacteroidales > UBA932 > Cryptobacteroides. The sequence continues at coordinate 21,759 of SUYV01000001.1, forward strand.
CTGACCTAAAAGCTTGCCGACAAGGTCGTGCAAGGCTATGTCTATGGCAGCCTTCGCTGCTCCGTCCCCGGGAGACAGGCTATCGACATATGCAAGTATGGTCTCAAGCTGGAACGGGTCTCGGAACTGTCCGAGGTCTACGCGTGAGAGAAATGCCGTGACAGTCTCCACACTCTGCCCCAGATATGGCGGCATGGATGCCTCTCCATATCCCGTAAATCCCTCATAGTCAATCTTTACCTGCACTCCTGGCGTGGTTTTCCGGGAGTATGATGACACAGTGAAAGTATGGCGGAGCTGGAGTTCATATGGCTCGAAGCTCAGCTTCAGTCCTTCTCCTGCACCCAGCCTGTTGAAGTTGAATCCGGCGCTGCTGCCTGAAGGCGCACAACCGCTCAGACCTGCCGCCGCGCCTGCGGTCAGCAGCCCTGCTGTCTTTATGAAGTCTCTGCGTTTCATGTCTAATCTTTGTAAAGATAGGTAATTTTCTTAATTTTGTGACTATGAAGAGACTTGCATATATATTCCTTATGGCAGCCATGGTGCTGTCATGCGGCAGACCTGCCGCTCAGAAGAAGGCACTTCCGATCACCGGAACATTCATCAACCTTCCTTATCAGGACGTCAGGAACAAGTATACCAATCCTGCCGAAATGGACTGCACCGACCCTCAGATGTGGACGGTGAAGATCGCCGAAATGAAGAATATGGGCATGGAATACCTGATATTCATGTCAGTGGCGAATGAGGAGAAGGCATACTATCCTTCCAAACTGATGGACTGGCACTATCCTGCAGACAGGCAGAGTCCGGTGGATGCGATCATGGATGCTGCTGCAGAGCACGGAATGAAGGTGTTCATGAGCACGGGATGGGCGAAGGACCAGGACGACAATCTGCGCGACCCGGCGATCAAGGGGCGTCAGATAGAGATGATGGAGGAGCTTGCAGGGCTGTATGGAGATCATCAGGCCTTCTACGGCTGGTATCTGCCGGTCGAGGACTGCCTTGGTCCGGTGCTTACAGACTATGCAGTCGAGGCGGTGAATGCGCTCACAGCACGTGCCCGCGAACTGACCCCTGCGGCGAAGATACTCATATCTCCATATGGAATATTCAACTCTGATTTCCACGATCCACGCTATGAGGAACAGCTCTCAAGGCTGGAAGTCGACATCATAGCATATCAGGACGAGATAGGCTGTGTCCGCGAGAGGTATCCTCTGACCAACCTCCGCAGCAACTGGAAGAAGCTCCGTGCCATCCACGACAAGACCGGAGTGGAGATGTGGGCCAACTGCGAGACATTCGCATGGGAAAGAGGAACCAACGACCGCACATCGGCTCTCGTACCTGCGCCGTTCCCGAGGCTGCTTTCGCAGCTTGCGGCTGCTACAGAAGGCGGTGCGGAGAGGATAGTATCATTCATCATGTGCGGCCTGTTCGACGACCCTGCATCTGAATATCCGCTCGGCCAGCCGGAGTGGTCTGCAAAGGCATATGAGGACTATATGACCTGGCTATCGGGCGATGAACATTGGGCTCTTGCCGAGGATTTCTTCATTGGAAACCGCGGTCCTGTGGCCTTGGAGGATGTGGATGATCCATGGGATATATATGCTCCGGGATCACATGAGATAGTTCTTGAAGACGCCTCGTCAGAGGTCATAGTCCGTCTGCTGAACTGCCATAAGGACGGCATCGTGCCACCTGCAGCCATTTCGCTTTACACCTCGAAAGACGGCAAGGAATGGACTTTGACAGCAGAAAAGCAGACACCGGTCTGGAAGAACACAGGCCACGACGCTTTCGTGGACATGGTGATCTTTGAAAACCTGCCGAAGGCCAAACACATGAAGCTCGCCTTCACGGCAGACAACGATGTCTATCTCGAAGTACGATAATTGTCATTCCGACCGAAGTGGAGGAATCTAAAACACCAATATATGTTTGAACCGAAAGTATACATAAACCGACGCCGCGTGCTGCTGGAGCAGATGGCGGCGAGGACAGCGGAGGGCAACAGGGGTATCGCTGTGTTCCTCGGCAATGTCGATGCTGCGATGAACTACCGCGGTAATGACTACAAATTCCGTCAGGACAGCAACTTCATCTATTACTGGGGCATAGATGAGCCTTGGTTTGCCGCTGTGCTGGACCTTGACAGCGCTGACGAGTGCCTTTATGGCAATGATGTCGACATAGATGACATCATCTGGATGGGCCCGCAGCCGACAGTGGCGTCAAAGGGCGAGGCGATAGGATGCTCGAAGACTCTGCCGCTGGCGGAGTTTGACAAGGCGGTCATGGCTGCCGTTGCGGCTGGCCGTCCTGTGCATTTCCTCCCGCCTGCAAGGTACTACAACCAGATGAAGCTCGCGGAGCTGACAGGCAAGCCGAATGCGGCTGTGCGCAAGGTCGCTCCTGTTGCGGCAGGTGGTGCTTCCGAGGAGCTCGTGAAGTCAGTTGTGGCGATGCGTCTGATCAAGGAGCAGTGCGAGATCGAGGAGATCGACAAGGCATGCGAACTCGGCTACTGGATGCATACTGAGGCGCGCAGAGGCTGTAAGCCGGGCGCGCTGGAGCAGGATATCGTCGGCAGGATGGAGGGTGTGACCCTCTCGAAGGGCTGGGGTGTGTCGTTTACTACGATCCTTTCGCAGAACGGTGAGACTCTTCACAATCACAGCCACCACCAGATCATCACTCCGGGTCGTCTGCTCGTCGTGGATGCCGGAGCCGAGAGCAACACTCACTATGCGTCAGACTTCACCCGTACATATCCATGCAGCGGCAAGTTCACCACAAAGCAGCGTGAGATCTATGACATCGTGGAGCAGGCGAATGAACTGGCGTTCAGCCTTACAAGGCCGGGTACTTCATACTGGGATGTGCACTGTGCGACCGTGAGGTATATGCTCGAGCAGCTGAAGGCTCTGGATTTCGTGCGCGGAGATGTGGATGAGATGGTTGCCTGCGGCATTTCCGGCCTGTTCATGCCTCACGGACTGGGACATAACATGGGCCTCGATGTGCATGACATGGAGGATCTTGGAGAGAACTATGTGGGATATGGTGACGAGCGTCAGCGTTCGTCGCTTCTGGGAATGGGCAATCTGCGTATGGCCCGTGACCTGAAGCCGGGACATGTGATTTCTGATGAGCCGGGCATATATTTCATTCCTGCGCTTATCGAGCAGTGGAAGAGGGAAGGCACCGACAAGGGATTCGTGAACTATGAGAAGCTGGCTGACTACTACGACTTCGGCGGCATCCGTCTCGAGGACGACGTCCTCGTGACTCCGGAAGGAGCCCGCCGCCTCGGCCCGTACCGCCTCCCGATCAAATCATCAGAAGTAGAAGATATAATGTCTAATGAATAAATAGACTATAGGTGGAGGGTAGAAAAACCGTGGCCGCCCGTGGCCTCGTGAACGGGAGGGGCCCATCGCTTAGCGATGGGAGGGATTTAGTTTTTCTACCCTTCACCTATAGTCCTGAATAATTATTATAATAAATGGAAACGGTAATTGTTATTTTGGCGATATTGGCCGGTGTCATCGGTATTGCCGGCAGTATTCTTCCGGGTCTTCCTGGTACTCCTTTCAGCTGGATCGGACTCCTGCTGCTTTACATCTGGGGTCCTGAGGAGATGCAGCTCAAGACTCTGATCATATGGGGAGTCGTGGTCCTGATAGTCTCTGTCGTGGATTATGTCGTCCCTATGTATTTCACCAAGGTCACAGGCGGCAGCAGATATGCCGAGCGCGGTGCCATGGCCGGTCTCATAATCGGTATCATATTCACTCCGATCGGCATGATCCTCGGTTCTTTCCTCGGAGCCTTCCTCTCGGAAATGTATTGGGGCAAGAAAGGCGCCGCAGACGCCCTCAAGGCGGCATTCGGCTCCTTCCTTGGATTCATAACCGGCACCGGACTCAAGACCATAGTCGCAGTCCTCATAATGTGGAAGATAATCGTATTCGCATTCTAAAGGCGTATGTCAGCAGCAAAGGTGAGAGTGGCAGCTGTCGGACTTGGCAACAGGACCTGCAAGTATCTCAGTTATCTGATGAGAAACCGGGACCTTGCCGAGCTCGTCGCCGTAGTTGATACGGATCCCTCAAAGATACTTAAGGCTCAGGAGATGTACTCTTTACCTTCCTCATGCTGCTTCAACTCCCTTGACGGACTCTTGTCCTCAGGGTTGGATACGGATGCCTGCATCATAGGCACTCCTGACACCAGTCACTACGAACTGACCGTAAAAGCGCTGAATGCCGGGTGGCACGTTCTTCTGGAAAAGCCTATGGGACAGACCGAAGAACAGTGCAAGGCTATCGCGCAGCTGAGTGCTGCGACGGGAAAGATGGTTGCAGTGTGCTATGTGTTGAGGTATCATCCATATTTCCTTAAACTTAAGGAACTTACTGAAAGAAACGACATCGGAAGAGTGCAGTCAGTGGTTCATACCGAAAATGTGGGAATAGACCGCACGGTCCATACTTTTGTCAGAGGCCCATGGAACAGGAAGGAAATGAACACATCAGTCTTCTTTACCAAATGCTGCCATGACGTCGACCTGGTCCTGTGGCTTGCCGGCACTGATGTGAAGAACATCAACCCTGTCAGGGGAAATTATGTCTTCAGACCCGGATATGCTCCGAAAGATGTGGCTCCAAGATGTATGCAGTGTAGAATTGAGGGGAAGTGCCCATACTCCGCAGTCGACCTTTATCTCAGAAGAAAAGACTGGATCAAAGGATTCGTAGCCTTGCCGGGAGAATCTCAGGATGACATGCTCATGAGAGTTCTCCGGGATTCAAGATACGGAAGATGCGTCTATGACTGTCCGGAGAATGATGTGGTGGACAACCACAAGGTGACTTTGGAAATGGAATCAGGGATTTCGGCCGAGATAATAATGAAGTCCCTGACTGATAATACCAACAGGGAGACGGTCATAGAGTGCGAAAACGCAGTCATCCATGGTGATGAGACAGTCATAGAAGTCAGATTCAAGGACAACTCGAGGACCGAGACATATGACTTCGGCTGGACCAGGTCACTTGGCTTTCATGCCGAGGCTGACTTCCATATCGTGAAAGACTTCATGGAAGCAATAAAAGAGGGCCGTATCCGGACCAGAACATCGTCCGAAACAGCCCTCCTGAGTCATCTCATCTGCCTTTCGGCAGAATGACAGGAATATCTCCTATATCTTGACGCTGAATTTATTGATAAATTTCCCAACGGGAAAAGTCTATTTTTGCTGTTGCTGTCAGGACGTTTCCTTCTGTATCAACCATTGTCAGCGTCAGGTTGTGTGTCTTGGATCCGGTAGGTTTATTCACTGGGAACAAAGCGCCTAGACGAATATACTCCGGCATAATATTTATGGACATATTCTGGAAGTTCCTCGTTCATCCAGAAATATGATTTCTTATATCCGCTGGCGATATACTTGTATGGACTTGATGATGCAAACCTGAATACATCGTTTAGGGAAGTGCCTGCTGGATGCGATTGGTCCCAATCATTCTCACTCACTATGTCGATTGAAACAAAATCCCTATCAGCCTGAGTGTTTCTGCATCCAAATTCCTGATTTGTCATCCACTTGAAACTTCCGCCGTGATCATTATATAAGTCACACTTCGCCTCATATTTCAGCTGTTCATCTTCATCAGTAGAAAAACAGCTGTAACCCTGCTTATTCATCACAGCCTCAATCAGTAATGCGGACGTATGAGGACATGCGGGATGTTGCACCAACTGGATTTCATCAAAAGAAAGATATCGGGTAACATAAGAATCCGATTCATAATGGTACCATTTCATATCTTCATCCATTTCATGGCATCCCCAAAAAACAAGAATGCTGATGATTGAAAACAAACAATAAGAAATACGTTTCATGACTCAATAAATTTAACTTTATCTTCCCCAAGTCAGCATCTTGATTTTAGTGTCAAAATAAGCCGAATCATTCCTTGGATTCACTATTTCGCCCATATTGGAGTCAATCGCAATCGGATCCTTAGTTGGATCAAATGCCGTTGTCGCATAATAACCGTTCTGGGCTCCTCCCCATCCCCAGTTTACATGAACGAGATAATGTTCCATATACCTATAAGGATAAATCTGGTAATGATTGATAATCAATACTGTTTGAATTTCTGTAAAATTGCCTTGTCAGCTCAGCATTTCAAGGAATTGTGCGGCATGTTCCGATTTTATTCCAATCTAAGCATGTCCTCGGTGATGATATACCGGAATATGCTGTTGATATGAGACCCTGGTCTATACTCCGGATATGCTGAATAATCAATGTTATTTATTGAGAAAAATGAATTTTCACTTTGATCATCTATTTTCCATGTTTTGAGAAGTTCTCCTTTACACTGATTTACTGCGTCATATGAGTATATTCTGAAATATGGATTCTCCGAATTCTCTTTTATATAATCGATGAAGAAGTCATATACCAGTTGTTTAGATGATAAAAATGGAATATCTACTTCTGTCCATATATTTTGTGCATTTAATGGAAATATGATACCGTTAGCTGAAGTTAATGCTCCATCTGCATCGTAATTCCAATTACTCTCCCAGTAAATAGGTTCACTTGTTTTATTATCAACTCTGATAGTCAGAGTCATACTTTTTTCGAACTCTGCGGTAGGATCGCATGATATAAGGACCCATGACGTAAGCGCCGACAGAATAGAATATTTTATAATTTTTCTCATAAATTGCATCCCGCTAAACAACATCAACATCAGACACTTCATATATCGTCTTGAGCAGCAGGTACTTGAACATTCTTATGGGGCTTATTGCAGAACGACCGGTGTCTTCACTATACTTTGAACGAAGTTCGTTGTAAACAAAGGAAAAATCAACCAATTCATTCAACTGACGGAGAAGATTTGTCTTCGGAATTAGCAGATCATATAGCTTGAAGTGATCGCTCAGCGGAAGGATGGTATCTTGTTGAAGCATTGTTATTTCTTGAAATTCAATGCTTTAAGATACGAATAAATATTGGACTATGCAAATTTAATCACATAGTCCAATCATATCCACTTTTTCAGTGCTCTCGCAAATTCCGGGTATCGCGTGCAATTTCATATAGATTTTGCTTGTGATGCTCTCTTAAATATTCTTTACGATCTCGCACATCTGCTCATACTGGCGCTCCATGCTCTGGAGGAGCTTGTATTGTGCGTGTGTGCGGACAAGATTGTGTTCAGGGTATGCGATCTTGTAATACTTGTCACCATCGATGTAGTCCATCAGGAAGCGGAGCACCTGCTCGAAGGTGATGTATCTCGCTGAGAATGCAAGCCAGTCAAGCTCGCTCTGCACCATGGATGCCTTCTGCTCGTGGAGATAACCTTCGGCATAAGCCTTGAACATCTCGAGGCTCATCTCGACATTGTCGAGATTCCTGTCGTCCTCGGCGCCGGTGTTGGTGTAAGATCTGATCGCGTCACCGAAGTCGTTCAGAGAAGTCGATGACATCACTGTGTCAAGGTCGATCATGCAGAGCATGCTTCCGTCCGACTTGTTGAAGAGGATGTTGCTGATCTTGGTATCGTTGTGAGTGACATGCATAGGGATGGTGCCGTCCTCTACGAGAGACCAGAAATCAAGCATCTCCTTTCTGCGTGACTCGATCCATGAAATCTCTTCCTGAAGCTGCGCAACACGTCCGACAGGGTCTGCAGCGATGGTCTCGTCCCACTGCTGGAAACGCCATCGGATGTTGTGGAATCCCTTGATGGTCTCGTTGAGAGGCTGTGTGAAGTCTGATAGCAGAGCCTGGAAACGGCCTGTTCCGAGACCTCCCTGGTAAGCCAGCTCCGGAGTGTCGGCACGGACCGGAGATGTGGTGTCAGGAATGAAAAGGCATACGGCCCAGAAATTTTCACCATCCTTTACATAAAGCTTTCCGTCCTTTGCAGGGATAACGGTCAGTGTCTCACGAAGAGGGTCTGCAACCTTTGCTTTGATGTGCTCTGTGACAGCCTTGATGTTCTCCATCATGCCTGGTACGTCAGGGAAGATGACGTGGTTCTTACGCTGTAGGATGTAGTTCGGTGCGTCACCCTCAGTCTTTACCACGAATGTGTCGTTGATGAAGCCTTCTCCGAGGGGCTTGATCTCTGCTATGGTGCCTTCCAGGTCGAACTGGCTGGCGATATTTAAAAGTCTGTTTTCCATGTCTTATGATATTAGATTTCTCCGCTCACTTCGTTCGGTCGAAATGACAGAAAACATTATTAAAATGTGATTTCTCCAAAGAATTCCGGGCAGTGGAAGTTCGGCTCCGGAAGGTCTATAGGTGCCCAGCTCAGGAAATGCGGCTGTGCGCACTTGTCTCCGCACTTGTAGAAGTTCCCATTCAGCATTTCCGGCTTTCCCGAGAGTCCCAACAGTGAGAACGGTATGATCTTCAGCATGCTCCATTCCTGTCCTCCGCCCTGTCTGTCAATGACTTCGTGAGGAAGTGAAGCGACTGTTCCGATCTGGTCCATCTGCTCCGGACCGAACATGTCGGCGTCAGTCCTGGAACGCCTGTATGCAGCCAGGGAAGTGCCGATGCAGTTCGTCTCGAAATTGAAATATCCTTCCTTGCCAGGCACTGCGAGGAATATCTCCACGCAGCTGTCTTCCCACACGGGTCCGTTGGCCTCAAGGCTCACTGCGCGGACATGGTCCTCCTTCACATCGAAGAGCACCACCAGTGCCTTGTCAGTGTGAGCTACATGAAACGAAACCTCAGGAGCGTAAGGAAACTCCTTCCAGTTCAAGCATGACAAAGGAAATTCCTGGCTGTCGGCAATCGCAGCCAGGATATCCTCAAATGTCATATTCTCTACGTCGGAGAGATATGTAGACTGTATGTTCATTACTTAAGATGTAGTTTAAGACCGTCGAGCTTGTTCCAGTCTCCGCGAGTGAAGTCTGGCATCACGACAGGGATGTTGCCGTTCTCGATGGATACTCTGGTAAGCTCTCCAAGGCTTGACCATTCGGCTGCGTCATAAACGTCCTGGTCAAGTGGAAGACCGTTGCGGAGGCAGTAGATGAGACGATAGTCCATGATGAAGTCCATTCCGCCGTGTCCGCCGACCTTCTTTGCCATCTCCTCGATGTCGCGTGCGATAGGGTGCTTGTACTGCTCCATGAGGGCGTCGCGTGCCTCGTCGCTGATGTATGCTTCACCGTCGCTTGCAGAACCTGTGAGGTCATCTACAGCCTTGTGACCGTCAAACTGACGACCCTCAGTGCGGATTGCATAGCCTTCATTAGGATATTTGTTTGCGAATCCGTCTGTTCCTTCAACCTGATACATGCGGTTGTACGGACGTGGAGTCACGACATTGTGCTGGATCTCGATGATCTTGCCCTTTTCTGTCTGGATGAGAGTGATTGTGTGGTCACCGTTTGCATACTCGGTCTCGCCGAACTGCTCGGCAACATTAAGACCGTTGAATGCCTTTGTGTCCATAGATACGAGGGTGTTCATCTTGTCACCTCTGTGGATGTTGAGCACCTGGCAGGCTGGGCCGAGACCGTGAGTAGGGTAGACGTCGCCGCGGTGAACCTTGTTGAATTCGTATCTCCAGCCCTCGTAGTAGTTCTTCCAATAAGGGTCGAGATTGTGGATGTATGCTCCTTCAGCGTGGATGACTTCGCCGAAGAGACCCTGCTGAGCCATGTTGAGGGTTGTGAGCTCGAAGAAGTCGTATACGCAGTTCTCGAGCATCATGCAGTGACGCTGGGTTCTCTCTGCGGTGTTCACAAGCTGCCAGCACTCGTCGATGCATGTTGTTGCCGGAACCTCGATGGCGACGTGCTTGCCCTGCTCCATGGCGTAAACTGCCATAGGAGTATGCATCTTCCAGTCTGTAACGATGTATACGAGATCGATGTCATCTCTCTGGCAAAGCTCCTTCCATGCGTCTCTGCTTCCGAAGTATGCGGCAGCAGCCGGCTTTCCGCGCTCGGCGAGAAGCTCCTGCATTTCATTTACTCTTTCTTCCTCGATGTCGCAGAGTGCAACGATCTTCGCTCCGTCGATGTAAGTGAAACGGTTGACAGCACCGTCTCCTCTGTCGCCGAGACCGATGAAGCCAACTCTTACGGTGTCGATAGGTTCAGCTGCGAAGCCGAGCATAGATACCTGGTCAGCCGGACGCTCCGGAGTGTTGTAAATGGCAACGCCGTCCTTGATGACGTAGCCGTACTCGTCACCGCAGTTGCAGCATGACATTGTGCAGAGCAGCGCAACGGCTGCAGCAAAAATTAAAGCAAAAGTCTTTTTCATATGATTGTCGATTATCAGTTTTCTGCCTTTCCCATGGCGGCAGGTCTGACCTCTATGAGATAATTCCTGTCAAATGTAGGGAAAATATATGGATCATTACCCTTTACAGTGTATGATTTTTTGTCATCAGAGGCATATTCTGTCACAATATATTCAGTTTCCGGGTCAAGTCCCCTCAATTCTATCCTGTCTCCGTTCCAGCTGTCTGCATAGAATGCATAGTGCAATGCGCCGTCCTTTTCGATCACGTGCGTCTCAGGTACGTCGAAGCGTATGTCATAGAGATTGAGATATTCTCCCTTCGAGAGCATCTTGTCGTTGTATATCCCAACCCATTTCTTGAGCGCGGCTTCCTTTTCCGGAGTGAGGAGATATCCGTCCCCTCTTACGTTAGGGTTTGGCTTAGGCCAGGTGAATTTTGATCCGATCACGCCTCCGATGCCGATCTGTGTACCGTAGTCGTTCTCATTGTCGCTGAGTTCGATGTGGTCTGCATAATATGCCATGTCAGGACACATGGCTCCGTATACCTTCCTCTTCATTCGGATCTGTGCGCTTGATGTAGGGTCAGATGCGACAGCCTGGTTCATATGAGGGGTGAGGAAGAAGTTCATCGCACATCCGCAAGGGCAGATCTGGACAACAGAGTAAGGCTTGATCTCACGTGCGCGCTCGAAGATGCCCTGGAAGAACTCAGGAAGCTTTTCCACTGACTCCTCCGGATATTCGAGGTGGCTGTGGTGATTGTGGTCAGGGAGGCAGCAGTTCAGGTGCTGGCCGTCAAGCTTGAGGCCGTCGAAGCCCCACTCGCCTATGAATCTGTCCACAAGATCCATGGTGTATTTCATTGTGGCAGGATTTACCGGCGAGAGATACCAGCTGTCCCACCATGTGATGTATTCAGGTGCCCCCTGGTGGTCCTGAAGAAGCATTTCAGGGTGCTCGCGAAGAATCTTCGTGTCAGGATCAGCCGCCAGTGGCGCCCACCACAGCTTGGCCTTGAGGCCATGAGCGTGGATGGCGTCGGTGATGCGGCGCATGTCCTTGGCTCCGTTGAAACGGCTGTTTGTCTCCCAGTCACCCTCGGCAATCTGGAAACCGTCGTCCACGTCAACCCACTTGAAACCGAGTTCCTTTACCTTTGGAAGCGTACCGAGGACCTCATTTACAGTGAATGTCCTTTCATATCCCCATGCGCACCATACGGCCTCGAATGCCTCCGGCTCCGATGCCTGAGGAACATAGCCTTCGTATGCCTCCATGTATTCTGCGAACTGGCGGAGAGGTCCGAAGAAGTCACCCTTGCCAACTGATATGAACTGTCTCCATGTGTTGAGAGTGTCTCCTTTTGCCATGAGCACCGGCTCCTCGAACTCCTGAAGGAGAGACATTGTGGCATGGTCCTCATAACGAACCTTCTTCACCGGCATGGAAATAAGCTTGAGATCAGGCTCCACGAGACCGGTGGAGATGTTTGCATCGCGTCTCCAGAGAGTTACCATCGGGATACCTCCGCCGTAGTCAGTGTTGTTCATTCCCAGATAATTCTTCTGATAGAAGCTTTCCTCCACAGGAAGGATCCAGTCGTCACGTCTTGAAGACGAGGTCGGCTGGAACGACCAGATGGTCTCGTCTGAAGCCACGCTGAGCTTGTTTGACTCGAGTGCCTTGACGGTGAGAATCTTGTCAGAATGATTTACATAGCTGCTGTTGACCAGCACCATCCCTTCGAATCCGTCCAATGTCTTGATAGTAAGGATCTTTTCGATGTCATATCCGTTTTCTTTCCAGGTGCCGTGAAGGGTGTATGTCTTACCTGCTTCACAAGCACATTCCTTGACGTCACGAAGAGTCCAGCTGTCGATCACGGCTTCATCAGCCACGAGCGCATCTGCAGCCTGAAAATCAGAATGGTATTCACCGGCACCTTCTGCAGAGGATACGACCTTGTAGTGCATGTCGCCGTTGACCGTGAGAGTCATGTCTCCGCTCTCTATGACCATGTTGCAGCATCCGCATGCAAGCAGACCTGCAGCAACGATGATAACTGAGTTTCTCATAATCTATAAAAGCTCTACGTTGAATTTTTCCTTAGCACATTTTTCTGCAGCTTCGCGTGAAGAGAATGCTCCTGTTCCTCCGGCTGCTGTGGTGTTGATGGCTCCGGTAAGGTTACCGTTGCGCTGGCAATCCTCAAGACTGTGACCTGCCACGAATGCGCTGATGAAGCCTGAATTGAAGCTGTCTCCAGCACCGATCGCGTCTACAACCTCCTTGTTCAGGAATGAAGGAAGGAAGTTGCGTGAGCCGTCCTTTCTGACCAGCATTGAGCCCTTCGAGCCCATCTTCACGACCATCGCCTCACCAAGATATGGCTGTACTGCGGCAATGGCGCTCTCTACGTCAGAAGTTCCGGTAAGGGCCATCAGCTCCTTCTCGTTCGGAAGGAAGACAGTCACCTGAGGGAGGACCTTCTTCCAGTCCATCTCCCATTTCTCCACAGGGTCCCACTGGGTGTCAAGTGACACTGTGACTCCGTTTTCTGCGGCTTTTGCAAGAACCTTGTCCAGATCTCTCAGCAATGCTGACTGCATGAACAATGATGAAAGGTGGATATGTCTGGTTTCCTGGAACACAGTGGTGTCGATGTCGTCATATCCCATAACATCCATAGCTCCCTGATATGTGAGATTGGCTCTGTCTTCGCCGTAATTCATCACCAGGGTAGCACCTGTTGCTGCATTTTCACTTCTGATCAGATAACTTGCGTCAACTCCCTTGCTGTAAAGCGAGTCTGCTACAAGGTCTCCGAAAACATCCTTGCCGATCATTCCTACAAAGCACACCTTGCTTCCGAGCGAAGCTGCGTTTGCTGCGAAGATCGCGGTACTGCTTCCGAGCGTGAGGGTCATGTCGGATGCGAACTTTTCCTTGCCTATTTCAGGTTCTGATTCAATTCCGTTTAGGATGATGTCCACGTTGAGCTCGCCGATGGCGGCGATGTCGAATCTTTTCATAATTATGCAGTTAGTCTGTTTTAGTGTTTCGCAAATATAATTTTAAATTTCTAAATGTTTCGTTTGTTTTGAAAATATTTTCCTTAGAGTCACCAGTGTTTACCTGTGTGGGATGGTTATCTGACAAAATATCAACTTTTTGCGTGCTTTGAGACTTTTTGTAGAATATGTTTCGAAGTATTTTGAAAATAGGATTTTAAGGCTTATATTTGCATTCCGACTAAAACCAATTAAACCCAAAGAGAACGATGGAAACAGGTGTGGTTTCTTCTCAAGGAAGAAGGAGCGCAATCCTTCAGATTTTAAGAGATAATTCAAACGTATCCGTGTCTGAATTGAGCAATATGTTCGGAGTCTCCGAAGTGACCATCAGAAAGGATCTCAATCTGTTGAAAGACAGGAATCTGCTTGTAAGGACACGAGGTGGCGCAATACTTAACAGCACAGGCCCTCAGGAGGATGAGAAGAGCATCCGCTATAAAAGGCTTGCCAATTATCGTGAAAAGCAGGCCATAGGCCGTGCTGCAGCCGATCTTATCGAAGAAGGCGATACCATCATCATTGACTCCGGAACTACCGCACTTCAGGTTGCGTGCAATCTCCATAAGTTCAAGAATCTCACAATACTTACGAATGCACTGAATGTGGCGCAGGAGATCCTGTCATACAATCGTTTCAATGTCATTCTCATTGGCGGAAACATCCGAAATTCAAGCGAATCGGTAGTCGGAGCGCTGGCGGAATCCAATCTCAAGATGTTCTATTGCGACAAGCTGTTCCTGGGCGTGGATTCATTCAGTGTGGAGAACGGACTTTCCACACCAAGCGTCGAGGAAGCCAATATCAATCAGATAATGATTCAGCGCTCACGCAAGGTTATCGCCGTGTTCGATTCGAGCAAGGTAAACAAACGTGCACTGGCATATATAACTTCTCTTGATAACATTGATGCCATCGTGACGGACGATGGCATGGAGAAGGCTACCAGATCCCAACTCAAGGCTATGAATATAGAAGTGGTGGTTGTCAAGCCTGACCGCATCTGATCAAAGCTTCATCCGAAATACTCCGGTATCATATCCTTCAAATCCTTCCGATCTGTAAAGGGCTCTGGCAGAGACTCTTGATGGGTTGGATGTCAGGTATATCGTGTCCTTGAAGCCCTTTTCCCTGACGTGCGAAACAGCGGCCTTTACAAGCGCTCTTCCGATACCTTTGCCTCTCTGGGATTCGTCCACTATCACGTCCTCGATCCAGTATTTGTCTCTTGACAGCGTTGCGCAGCAGGTCAGCGTAAGCATTCCTGTGACCTTTCCGTCCTCTTCTGCGACAAACAGGCTGAAACTGTCATCAGCCATCAGTCGCTCCCATCGTTCAGGTGTGGTTTCAGGTGCAGAAGGGTCGAGCTTCCTGAGCAGAAGCCCGACCTGTTCCATCATCTTTTCGTCGATATGTTTCAGTATTCGGATGTCCATGTTGCAAAGTTACTGGATTTTTGTAAATCTCGGCAGACGTGACAGCGGAACATCGAGGAGATATGTCTCTCCTCCCTCGTATGTCTTTCCTTCCTCGTCCATCCACTTTCCTTTCGGAAGCTTTACGCTGCGGCTTGTTCCCTGGTCCATCACCGGTGCCACAAGATATTCATCTCCCAGCATATACTGGTCGTTGCATTCTTCGAATCCTTCTCCCGGGAACATGTAGTCCATACATCTTACGATAGGTTCTCCTGTCTGGGCCGAATGCCTTGCCTGCTCGAGGATGTAGTTCCCCATCTCCTGGTGGAGCAGGGCGTATTTTCTGCAGATTTCCAGATTTTCCGCGCTGAGGATCCTCCAAGGCGCCACCGAGAACTGCATCATAGGCATCATCGAATGGATCTGGCATGAACGTACGATCAGAGCCTGGTCGAACTTGTCCTGGTCTATGTCGATGAAACTTCCGAACTGTCCTCCTCCGATCATGTCGGGGCATGTATAAGGGTGTCCGAGAAGGCCTGCCGCAATCATTGAGGGGACAAGTCTTGCTACGCCGTCCCATGAATATTCCTTGTCTCCAAGCCTCTGCACGAGCGCTTCTCCTCCCATTTTCCAGCATGCGCGGAACTCGTTGTACGGGAAGAGCAGTCCGAGCTTTGCCCAGAGTTCAGTCTGTTCTGTATCAAACGATTTGCCGTCATATGGAAGGATGTTTCTCTCAAGATATCTTTCGGGATCTCCCGCATCGAACTTGAATCCGTCGATGCCGTATTCTTCCTGCATGTCGGTAAGGGTCTTTCTGAAATATCCGAATGCCTCCGGGTTGCTCAGATCGTAGCATGCGCTCAGTCCGTTCCACCAGTCGAGGATGGCAGGCCTGGTGCCTTCCGCATTCATGACGAGATAGCCTTTGCTGCGGAGCCAGCGGTATTCCTGACTGTCCGGTGAAACGAAAGGAGACACCCAGAGCATTACCTTGAACCCCATCTTGTGGAGCTCCTCCACCATGCCTTTCGGATCCGGGAATCTGTCAGGGCGGAATTCGAAGTTGCCGTAATACTTCTGCCAGTTGTCGTCGATCATGAGGATGCCGGTAGGGAAGCCGTTGTCCACTATGCTGCGTGCATATTTCATGACATCCGCCTGATTCTGGTTGTATACCAGCTCTATCCATGTATTGTATTGAGGGACAGAGAAGAACAGGTCGGGAGGAACTGTTCCGGAAGCAGGGAAATGAGCCTTTGCGGCAGCAGTGAAGGCGTCTCTGAGAGTTGAGCCTGCGCTCACGCATTCTACGGCTCCTCTTGCTGCCTCGATGCTGATCACTCCATCCTTTATTTCGGCCTTGAATGGGCTGTCGCTCCAGATGTATCTGCCTTTGTTGGAGACCAGAAGCGGTGTAGTCTGGTTATTGAAGTTCTGTGTCTGATGGTTGAATCTGATGACGGTTTCGTTGTCGAAAGGCATGATGTTGCCAAGGTCGGTGACGGAACCCCACCATTTTTCGTTTTCAAGCATCTCTATCTCACTTTCGTTCCGGGCATTCGTGCAAGCGGTGAACGCGATCAGAATTGCAGCAAAGATCAGTTTTGGATGTTTCATAGTTTTGAAGTTATTAATGTGTTTTCGCAAATATACTAATTATTTTTTCGAAACATTGAAATATGTCATATTGTTTCGTAAAGCGTAAGTTTGCGAAACCTATCGAAACTAAAATTTATCACGGCCGGTTGTTTTTAAGTGATTGATATACAATGGAATATTAGATTAATTGTGTGACAAAAGGATGGTTTCGGTTAAAAAATGCATAAAACTAATTCTTTTTTTTTTGACAAATGGTAAATTTGTAGGCTACTAATTATGAAATAACTAAAACTATCGGGAAATGTATTCTGAATTCAATACCTGGAAAGAAATTCATCAGCAGCCAGGGATGTGGCTGGCCACATATGACATTGTGTGTGGAATGCGTGCTGAAATCTCGGCTTTTGTGAAGAAGTTTGTCGAAGAGGGTTATGAAATCGTACTCACCGGTGCAGGAACCTCTGCATATATCGGTGATGCTCTGAAATGGACGCTTGCAGGCACCTTGCTTCAGGGAGCAAAGGCAATTGCTACTACAGATATCATAACCGAAGCGGAGCAGCTTTTCAACAAGGACAGTAAGGTTCTGCTCATATCGTTTGCACGTTCAGGCAATTCTCCGGAGAGTGTTGGAGCAATCAATCTTGTCAACAAGGTTGCCGGCAGCGCTGCACACATTTACATCACATGCAATGAGAACGGCGAGATGGCGAAGATGGCTGACGGCAGCGATAATATCCTTCTGGTCCTGCTTCCTCCTGAGACCAATGATCTCTCTCTTGCAATGACCAGCAGCTATTCTTCAATGTTCCTGGCTTGTGCTATGATCGCCAATATCGACAGGATAGAGGATCATAAGGCTCAGATCGAGGCTCTTGCGGCAGCGGTTGAGACCTCTCTCGCAAAGTATTCAGAGGGAATAAAGGAGATTGCTTCAAGGGATTTCACAAGAGCGATCTTCCTTGGCAGCGGCGAGCTTATGGGAGTTGCAGAAGAGTCAAGACTGAAGCTTCAGGAACTTACTGACGGCACCGTGATGTGTACATTCGATTCGTTCCTCGGTTTCAGACATGGCCCTAAAGCGGTTGTAAGTCCGGAATCTATTATGGTATATCTCTTCTCGGAAGATGAATCTACCAGACGTTATGAATATGATCTTGTAAGACAGGTAAAGGCCAAGAACAATATAGCCGGCTATGTGGCGGTTTCGCAGTCAAAGCTGGGCATTGACGAAAGTCAGTTCGACCTTAATATAATAATAGGCGTTCCTGACTATGTCGAAAGGTGTTATAAAAGTGTTTCCTATGTGATAGTGGCCCAGCTTCTTGGCCTGTACAAGGCGATTTCTCTCGACAGAAGCCCTGACAATCCGTCGATTTCCGGAAACATTTCAAGAGTAGTAGAGGGAGTGACAATTTACGAATAACCATATGGCTAAGACAGAAAAACTATTGGAAAGACTTGAGGCATTGAGAGTCGAGACAGGAGTGGCACGCACCATTTTCGCGGTGTGTCCTAACTCTCTCTCGGTCATCCGTGCTTCCTTCCGCGCAGCAAAGCGCAACAATGCGCCGATTTATTTCGCTGCGACCCTTAACCAGATCGACGGTGACGGCGGTTATACAGGCATGGTCCAGTCTCAGTTCACAAAGATGCTCCAGTTCGAGGCTGACAGGGTGAACTACACAGGTTGCAGCATCGTTGCAATAGACCATGGCGGTCCCTGGCTCAAGGACAAGCAGCGTGTCGAGAAGTGGTCGACTGAGGATGCGATGAACGGAGTCAAGAAGTCGTTCGAGGACGCTGTGCTCGCAGGCTATGACCTCATCCATGTAGACCCTACCGTTGACATCAACGTGGCAAAGGGAGACGTTATCGACATCCATGTCGTTGTACGCCGTACAGTCGAACTCATCAAGCATGTCGAGGATTTCCGCGTGGCAAACAACCTTCCTGAGATCTCGTACGAGGTCGGAACAGAAGAGGTTCACGGAGGTCTTGCAGACGAGACTACATTCGATACATTCCTCACCGAGCTAAAGAGCGGTCTTGCCGAGGTGGGTCTCGCACACGTATGGCCATGCTTCATCGTAGGAAAGGTGGGAACCGACCTCGATACAGCGATCTTCGATCCTGAGGTTGCAAGAAATCTTACTGCGAAGGTACGCCCTCACGGCAGCTGGATCAAGGGTCACTATACAGACGGCGTAAGCAATCCTGAAGAGTATCCTCTCAGCGGAATGGGAGCGGCAAATGTCGGTCCTGAGTTCACCATCAGCGAGTATGAGGCTCTCAAGGAGCTTGATGCGCTTGAGCGCAGGTTTGAGGCTGAGGGCAAGGTGGCCGTCCTCTCAAACATGGCGGCAACCCTCGAAAGACTCGTATATGAGAGCGGTCGCTGGATCAAGTGGCTCCATGAGGACGAGGCAGGAAAGGACTTCCCTGAGCTTACCGCAGAGCGTCGCGAATGGCTTGTAGGAACAGGCTGCCGTTACATCTGGCAGCATCCTGAGGCTGTTGCGGCAAGGACGCAGCTTTATGGCAACCTGGCAAGACTCGGAGTGGATGCGGAAGAAGTTGTCCTCGGTCGCATCGAGCGTGACATGGACAAGTACTTCGTGGCATTCAACCTTGTCGGAGTGAATGATCTTCTTTAAGAAATCAAAATCAATACTATACCTTAATTTTAATAACAATGAAAGCAAACTTTAACCTTAAAGGATTGATGGCAGCAGCTTTTATGTTGCTTTCAGTCTCTTTGTTTGCACAGCAGCACACCGTTACCGGTACTGTTGTTGACGCAGACAATGGTCAGCCGCTCGTTGGCGTTGCAGTTATGGTCTCTACCGGTGGTGGAGTCGTGACAGACGCAAACGGTTCTTATGCGGTTTCGGCTTCTGACAATGCAACGCTTACATTCAACACTCTCGGCTACATTGACGTAGTTGAGACAGTGAACGGACGCTCAGTTGTCAATGTCAAGATGACTGTAGATTCAAAAGTGCTTGAAGAAGTTGTCGTTCTCGGTTACACTAGCCAGAAGAAGAACGAGCTCTCAAGCTCAGTTGTATCACTTAGCGCAGAAAAACTCAAGGACGTAACCTCTCCAGACCTTGGTAACATGCTTCAGGGTAAGGCAGCCGGTGTCCTTGTAACAAATGCTTCAGGTCAGCCTGGTGACGGTGCGAAGATCCGTATCCGTGGTACAGGTTCGATCACAGCAAACTCAGGTCCTCTCTACGTAGTGGACGGTGTCGCAGGCGGTTCATTCAACCCTAATGACGTCGAGACCCTCACAGTCCTCAAGGACGCTTCTGCAACAGCTCTTTATGGTGCTGCAGCATCAGGCGGTGTCATCGTCGTTACTACCAAGTCTGCAAAGACAGACAAGGCTACTGTGACTCTCAAGGCTACTGCCGGTATCAAGAAGGCCCTTACCGGTCGTTTCTCTCCAATGAACTCTCAGGAGCTTTATGACCTCCAGAAGCAGATCTACTCAAAGAGTCTCTTCGGAATCCAGCGTCCTAAGACTCTCCTTGAGCAGGATTTTGATTGGATGGATGCAGCATTCAACCTCGGTGTTGTTCAGGACTACTACGTTTCGGCAGCAGGTAAGGCCGGCCGCGTAAATTACTTCGCATCTGTCAGCCACTATGACGAGGAAGGTACCCTTATCAACACAAACCACAAGAGAAGTTCTGCACGTGTAAACCTCTCTGCTCCTCTCGGAAAGAACGTGAACATGGCACTCCGCGTCAACTATGACCGTGCTAAGAGCCAGTACACTTCTTCATACGTAACTCTCGAGTGTGCTTACCGTGCACTTCCTTGGGATGATCCTTATGTATATGATGCAGAAGGAAATCGTACAAATGAGATCCTCCACATAGGCAGTGCAGACCGTGGTGACGGTCGCAAGAATCAGACATGGTACTCGCACGACAAGTATAACTTCCTCCACAACGAGGTTTACAACTACAACATCAGCGAGTCTGAGGATATCATGGCCGACCTCGTTCTCAACTGGAACATCACTGACTGGTTGATGTTCTCGACTACAAACCGTTTCAACTCATCGAACTGGTTCAACGAGGCTTTCTATGACCCTCGTACTACTCTCCCTTCAATCCCTAATGGACAGATCGAGAACAGCCACGGTTCAGGTTGGGGCTTCGGTACTACAAACCTCCTCAAGGCCAACAAGGACTTCGGTGACCACAGCGTAAACGGCGTCATCGGTATCGAGTACGGTGAGGGCTTCAGCCGCAGCTTCAACGCAAGTGCTACAGACATGCCTAACGGTCAGGCTTCTCTCAGCAACGGTATCGCTCAGGCAGTAGGTGGTTACAACTACGCTTCACGTTCATGGGCATGGCTCGCTCAGGCTCAGTATTCATACAAGGGCAGATATATCGCAAGTGCTTCAGTACGTTATGACGAGACTTCTCGTTTCGCCCCTAAGGCACGCGGCGGTTACTTCCCAGGTGCATCAGCAGCTTGGCTGATCAACAAGGAGCCTTGGATGGAAGGACAGAATGTAATGTCTCTCCTGAAACTCCGCGCAGGTTACGGAAAGACAGGTAACGACTCTATCGCGAACTTCCTCTGGCAGGACATCTACAGCCTTTCTTCACAGTATCAGAACATCACGGCAGCTATCCTCGAGCGTCAGCAGAACCCTAACCTCGGTTGGGAAGAGGCTTACATGACCAGCGTCGGTCTCGATATGGAGTTCATCGACAGGATCAATGTTACTCTCGACCTTTACAATATTGACAACAAGAACCTCCTCCTTGCAGTTCCGCTCGCACCTTCAACAGGATTCTTCGAGTTCATGGACAACGTAGGTACAGTGAACAACAAGGGTATCGAGCTCGCAGTTGATGCTGACATCATCGACAAGGGTGACTGGTATTGGAACTTCGGTTTCAACATCGGCCTTAACAAGAACAAGGTCGTTTATCTTCCAAACGGTGAGTTCCGTCAGGGCAACCAGATCGTTCGCGAGGGTCAGGACATCTTCACATGGAACATGCCTATCTGGGCAGGTGTAGATCCTGAGACAGGTAGCCCGACATGGGAGAAGGTTCTTGAAGATGGCACTAAGGAGATTACAACTACCTACGCTGAGGCAACATTCCAGAACGCAGGTACATCATCACCTAAGTTCCAGGGAGGTCTCAGCACAATGCTCAGCTGGAAGGGCATCACTCTCTCAGCTACAGGTAACTTCATCTATGGCAACATGATCTACAACTCAGCTCGTGTTTCAATGGACTCAGACGGTGCTTACACTGACTACAACATGATGTCTATCGACAACGGTCTCGGTTGGTCACGTTGGCAGCAGCCGGGTGACATCGCAACTCACCCTAAGCCAAAGATGAACGGTAACAACGACGCTCACATGCTTTCTACCCGTTACCTCGAGAACGGCAGCTATTTCCGTCTCAAGAACGTAACTCTCAGCTATGACTTCCCACGGGCATGGATGAAGAAGGCAAAGATGCAGGGCCTCAAGGTTTATGTATCAGGCGACAATCTCGTTACATTCTCTAAGTTCTCAGGAATGGACCCTGAGATCGATACAGAGGACGGTACTTATGACACTAACTACCCTGTTCCTATGACAGTAGTTGGCGGTATCCAGATCACTTTCTAATAACTGATTGACACTCTATCGATATGAAAAAGATATTAATGATGATTGCAGCTGCTGCGGTCCTTGTGTCATGTAACATGGACTTCTACAGTTCAGACACAATGACTTCTGCAATGCTCAAGGAAAATCCGGGAGCCGCTGTATATACGACTGATGGTAACTACTCTATGTTCTATCAGCACATTGACTATGTTGGGTACGGTGGCAATACCTACTCACGTCTTCTCTTCCTGATGACAGAACTTCGTGGTGATAACGTAACTCTTTCAGGACGTACTACTGACCCATTGTATGAGGACAATGTTTACGGCGACAACCCGCAGACTCAAGACCTCCAGTATTTCTGGTTTGTTTCATATAAGATCATCTATGGAGCGAACGCCAACATCGGGTCTATGCCGGAGGGTGTAGATGCGGCGACAGACCACCTTCTCGGTGAGAACTACTTCATCCGTGCAATTGCACACCTGAACCTCTGTAACATCTTCGCAACTCCATATACCTATGGTGCAGAGAAGCGTCCTGACATGCCGGGTATAGTTCTCCGTAACTCGACTGACTGTTCTGTGACAACCCGTGCTACTGTAGGTCAGGTATATGAGCTTATCGTTTCTGACCTTCAGAAGGCAATGGACCTCATGAAGGGTGGTACACCACGTGGTAACAAGGGTTATGCAAACTATGAGGCTGCTGCAGGTCTCCTCACAAGAGTTTACCTCTATATGGGTGAGTATGACAAGTGTATCGCTCTCGCTGAGGAAATCTTCGGTGGCAACGCAGCTGCAAAGCTTGACGACATCACAAAATACTACCCTAACACAAGAACTTCAAAGGAGACTCTCTGGTGCATCGCAAAGGATAATGACGACGAGGGTTCTGACTACTCACCTAAGAGCCAGCTCGCTTCTATGTATTACTCTAACGACGCCATCGGTGGTACAGGCTGGTGTGAGATGTACTGGTCAGATCCACTCATGGAGCTCATCTTCCGTCACCCTGAGGACAAGCGTCTTACTTACTGGGGAACTCTTGGCGCAACAAACGATGGCAAGAAGATGGTTCACTGGCCTATCATCGACGAAGCTAACAACTTCCGTAACAATGCAAACGTTCACAACGTAACACTTGGTACAGATCCTGAAAACCTTGCAACTCTTTCTTTTGATGGAAAGAACTATACTCTTAAGTCTAAGGTCGTCAATGGCTACACTCAGTATTACATCACTGGTATGTACACTGATGCTCAGGACAATGATGGTTTCGAGGGCGGTACAAGAGTATATGTACGTGACAACGTAAGTATCGCTCAGGGTGTCCGTCAGACATTCCCTGCATACACAATGTCCAAGTTCTCATGGCAAGACGGCGATCCTATGCTTTCATCACCTGCAATTATCCGTTGGGCAGAGGTTGTTCTCAACGCTGCTGAGGCTTACGCTCACAAGGGTGATATTAATAATGCTCTCAAGTACACCAACGTGATCCGTACGCGTGCAGGCATCCCTACATGGGGTAGTGAGGCTGCATACAAGGCTGAGGGTTACACTGACATCGTTGACGTTGTTCTTGACGAGCGCCGTATGGAGCTCTGCTTCGAGGGTCACCGTGCTATCGACGTATTCAGAAACGGTAAGGTTCTCGACCGTCGCTTCTCTGGCGTTCACGCTTGGGAGGAGATTGACAAGGCTGAGATGGATAAGAGATTCCCATACTGCATCCCATTCGCAGAGATTTCTGTAAGCGGCATTGCAGGTAACGGAAAGCAGTAATAGAAGTAACTAAAACCATCCAAAACAATATTTTATTAACCAATTAATTCCAAAACAAAATGAAAAAAATTATGACTATCGCAGCAATGCTTGCTGCAGTTATGGTGTCTTTCTCATCATGTAAGAAGGATGAAAAGCCACAGGGCGGTGGAAACACTGTTGTAACTTGCCCGGATTGTGGTCAGCCAGAAGATGATTGCACTTGCAACGATTATGTTCAGGCTATCACTATCGATGGTAATTTCGATGATTGGGCAGCTGTTACTCCTGCTGTCGCAACTTGCAATCCTGATGCAAAGTACACTGCACTTACTACTCTCAAGGCTTACATGGACGACTTCTATGTGTTCCTTTATGTAGAGTTCGATGAGGATGAGATCGTTGACCGCGCATGGACTCCTTTCCACGTTTACATGAATGCTGACAACAGCGATGCTACTGGTGGATTCGGTGACCAGTGGAGTGATGCAAATGCTGAGTTCATGTTTGAGACAGCTATCTTCGGCTCTGATGCATTCACAACTTGGGATGCAGCTCTCTTCAAATGGTGGGGTGACGTAGGTGGTTCAGGATGGCTCTGGACTGAGGGCTCTGTTGCAGGCTTCGAACATTCAAGTGATGACAACTGGGGAGCTCTTCTTGGTGAGGGCTCTGGTATCACTATGGGAGCTGGTAATGGCAACGCATTCGAGATATCTATCCTTAAGGAGATGGTATTGGGTGCTGAGTTCGCAGAGACAATCGGTGTCGGTGTTGACATCCAGCAGTCCTGGTCTTCAGTAGGTGTCCTTCCTAACGCAGCTGTGACTGACGACAACACTAACGGCCTTGCTCCAAAGCTCGTTGTAAATCTTGCAAAGTAATTTGCTGAAAATAACAGATGTCCTGCCTGCTGACCCGGGCAGGATGTCCCACTCTGATAACCAAACAATCACATATTATGAAGAATTACACGCTCCTTCTTGCTTCTGTTACACTGCTTCTTACGATGGCGTGTAAACCTGATCCAAAGGTTGACGTCTATGAGGGGCTTGAACATCAGACATATGTTGAGTCTGATGAGACGTTCCCTAATCCTGAAAGAGGCTTATATACCCCGGTAAGTTATAAATCTGCATCTGCAAGACCCCTTTCTTCATCAGGAATTGAGACTCAGCGGGTGGCCAAGAAGACTCTTTTCTATACTTCGTATTATCCGAAGGACTATATGGAGGGAGATATTTCCGAGGAATTCCTCAATCTTATGAGACAAAATATGCAGGTTCTGAGAGAAGGTGGTGCTAAGTGTATCCTTCGTTTCGCTTATTCGGACAGTGAGTCTGAGAGACCTTGGGACCCTAAGCCGGAGATCGTCCAGCGACATATACAGAATATAAAGCCTGTCCTCCAGGAGTATGGCGATGTGATACTGTGTTTTCAGGCAGGTTTCGTCGGTGTATGGGGCGAGTGGTACTATACAGAGAACTTCGTAAGCAATCCTAAGACTCCGGAGCAACATGCTCTTCGTAAGCAGGTGACAGATGCAATGCTTGATGCCCTTCCGACAGATCGTCAGATAGCTCTCAGGACACCGATGTTTGCAAGAATGATGTATGCGGATAGTTATACAGATACATTGACTGTCGAGACTGCTCATAATGGAACGCCAAGGTCACGCATATCGGCGTTCAATGACTGTTTCGGCGCTTCTGCCAATGATACAGGTACTTTCAGCAGCCAGGAAACGCGTGATTTCTGGAAGGCTGATACAAGATATGTATTTATGGGTGGTGAAACTTGCGGATTGTCGGCGTTCTGTAATTGTCCTAACACTCTTAAGGATATGGAGGATTATCATTGGACTTACCTTAACAGTCAATATAATCTTGAGGTCATCAGCCGTTGGAGACAGCAGGGATGTATGCCGGAAATAGAGCGCAGACTCGGTTACAGGTTTTCACTTACCGATGTATACCATGATAGGGAAGTCGTTGCAGGTCAGGATTTCAGAGTTGTCCTAAAACTGAAGAACTCAGGTTTTTCTGCTCCAGTCAACCCACGTGCTGTGGAACTCGTACTTGTTGACGGTAACGGAAAGAAGACAGTATACGAGCAGAAGGACGCGGATCCTCGTTACTGGTTTGCAGGCGAGACCGTGACCCTCGACAGGATCATCAAGATTCCTGCTGACGCGACAGGCGAGTGTACTCTCTACCTCAACCTCCCTGACCCTAAGGTGACTATTCATGACAACCCTCGCTTCTCTATCCGTCTTGCAAATGACGATGTTTGGGAAGAAGAAACAGGATACAACAAAGTAGTGACATTCAGCCTTTAATCACTGACAATTATGAAAAACATGTGTTACATGGCAATGGCCTTTGCGGCATTGCTTTTCCTCGGTTGTACTCAGGAATCAGGAAATTCATTGACTCCGTCAGGAAATCCATCGGATCTCGTGCCTGACAATGAACTTGTGACAGCGGACTTTAAAGAGTCCGACAAGATATTTGCAAACCCTGAGCGCGGATTCTACAAGCACTATGACTTCCTGAGCTCATCTGCTTCCCCTCTGTCGGTTTCAGCTCTTAAGGCAGCTCGTGTGGAGAATAACATCACTTTGTTCTATACAGGCCACTACCTGACCGAGTTCGTGAAGTCTGACATTTCAGATAAGTTCCTCAATCTTGTCAGGACAAACATGCAGGCGCTTCGCGATGCAGGTGCAAAGTGCGTGCTCCGTTTCGCATATACCAACAGCCAGAGCAAGAAGCCTTATGATGCAGAGCCTAAATGGGTGGCTCGTCATATAGAGCAGCTTAAACCTATTCTTCAGGAGTACAGCGACGTTATCCTCTGCTTCCAGTCAGGATTCATCGGTGTATGGGGTGAGGGATATTACACAGACAACTTCTTCTTCAACCCTCAGACTCCGGAGGATCATAAGCTCCGCAAGGAGGTTGTGGATGCTATGCTTGATGCCATCCCTGCTGACCGTCAGGTTGCTCTTAGAACCCCTATGTTCAAGAGAAACATGTATGCGACAAGCTATACGGACACCTTGACACTTGCGACTGCTTACGACGGATCTGCAAAGGCACGTATATGTGCATTCAACGATTGCTTCGGTGCATCGGCTGACGACTACGGCACTTTCATCGGGAAGGACACCCGCGAATACTGGAGAAAGGAGACAAGATATACCCTAATGGGAGGAGAGACCTGCGGTCTTTCGGATTACTGCAAGTGCAAGCAGTCCATCAAGGATTGTGAGGACTTCCACTGGACATATATGAACAGCGGCTACAATGCTGATGTTCTCAACCGTTGGACATCTGACGGATGTATGGATGAGGTAAAGCGTCGTCTGGGTTATAGACTGTCCCTCGTGAATGTCGCGACTTCCAAGGCATCTGCAGGAGAGAATCTCCGAGTTAAGTTCAATATGAAGAACTCAGGCTTTGCCGCTCCTGCGAATCCTCGTCATATCGAGCTTGTACTTGTTGACGGAAAGGGTGATAAGACCGTATATGAGTTCAAGGATGTGGATGTGCGTTATTGGTTCGCGAACGAGACCGTGACAGTCGACAAGGTGATCGCACTTCCAAAGGATGCTTCAGGTGACTGTACCTTGTACCTGAACCTTCCTGATCCTAAGGAGACCCTTCATGACAATCCTCTCTTCTCCATCCGTCTTGCAAATGACGGCGTATGGAATGAGAAGACTGGTTACAATAAGATGGCGGAATTCAAATTATGAAAAAGGTTATTGCCATATTGATCGGGACGGTGTTGCTGATTGCTTGTAATGATCCTATAGCACCGGAACCGGAGCCGGATGTAAATACCGGCTCGACTGTCTTCAATTGTGTATTGCCTGCTGTTGAATATGGCAAGGCTGCATGGGAACCGGGCGATAAGATTCTGTTTCATGGAGGAAGTGCAGACAATCAGAAAATTGTCACTCTGACGGAAGCAGATATCGTTGATGACACATTATGCTCTGTCGATCTGGCCGGAATAGTTCCATATAAGGCAGTAAATGTGAATGTGAGATATTTTGCAGCATATCCGGCTGAACTCGTAAATAATGAAGGCGAGTGCAAGGATATGAATACTTTCACCAAGGCGAATACTCTGCTGATGAGCGGCTATGACGCTGAAGACAATAAAATCATCTTCAGATATATTGTGGGCGGACTGGTTTTTGTCGTTGACGGAGATTTTGATTCTTATGAGATGGTGGGAAATTATGGAGAGAATCTTGGTTATGAGACCGTTTCATGCCGTATTACAGATAGAATCAACATTTCAGGTATGAATCAGACAGGAGCCATGAAGGTTCGTACTGGATCTGTCGTTGCAGACGGAAAGACTGTCAATACGATATATTTCCCTTACAATCAACCGTCATTTATTGATGGATTCAAGTTGTATATGTGCAAGGGAGGCAAGCGTGTGCTGGTTTTGAATACGGCTGACCAGATTAGTATTCCAAGGGGAGCTTTTATGGATCTCGGTGATATTACTCCACTTCTTGTTGAGAATGTAGAGCCGGATAATTCCGTTCATGAGCCGGATGTCCTCCCTGACTACAGTCACCTCAGCCATCTTTCATTTACCGAGTCTGACGATCTTTTCCCTAATCCTGAGAGGGGATTCTATTTTACACAGAGTTTCAAGTCTGCCTCTGCCAGCCTTCTTACAGCAAGCAAGATCAAGCAGAACAGACTCCAGAACAGGACCATCTGCTATCTTGGCTTCTATCCTAAGAAGTATATGAACGGCCACATTGCGGATGACTTCCTTCAGATGGTACGCAACAACATGCAGGTTCTCCGTGAGAACGGAGCAAAGTGCATCATGCGTTTCGCATATTCTGACAGCGAAAATGAAAAACCATGGGATCCTACGCCAGAGGTCGTTCAGATGCATATCTCCGACATCAAGCCTATCCTCCAGGAGTACAGCGACGTGATCATGTGCCTTCAGGCAGGTTTCGTGGGAGTATGGGGTGAGTGGTACTATACAGAAAATTTCGAGTTCGCACCATCGACCCCAGAGGAGCATGCTCTTCGTAAGGAAGTGGTTGACGCTATGCTTGATGCGCTACCAACAGATCGTTCGGTCGGTCTTCGTACTCCGATGTTCAAGAAGAACATGTATGCAGACAGTTATCGTGACACATTGACTCTCGCAACTGCATATGATGGCTCGCCTAAGGCGCGTCTGAGCGGTTTCAATGACTGTTTCGGAGCTTCTGCAAATGACCTTGGAACATTTGACAACATTTTGACACGTGAGTATTGGAAAAGAGATACGAGATATGTGCTGATGGGAGGAGAGACTTGTGGGGTGTCTTCTTTCTGCGAGTGTGATGTCACCCTCAAGGATTGTGAAGACTACCACTGGACTTATCTCAACATCGAGTACAATCGTCAGGTGCATAACGTATGGAAGAACGGAGGCTGCTGGGATGAGATCGAGCGTCGTCTTGGTTACAGACTTTCATTTGCCGATGTATATCATTCGACTCCTGCAGCTGGTGAGGAGATGACAGTGGCACTTCAGATCAGGAACTCCGGATTTGCAGCTCCGATGAACGGCCGCGGCTTTGAGATCATCCTGATTGATGAAAACGGAAAGAAGACCATATATGAGTTTGATGACGTCGACCCTCGTTATTGGTTTGCCGGAAGGACAGTAAACATTGAGAAGGCCATCGCAATTCCTTCTGATGCATCAGGAAACTGCACCTTGTACCTCAATCTTCCGGATCCTAAGCCGGCCCTGCATGACAATCCACGATTCTCGATCCGCCTTGCCAACGACGGCATATGGAACGAAGACTACGGATATAATAAGATAATGGAATTTACGCTTTAATGATATGAAACGACTTTTCACAACTGCCATCGCATGTGCATCTATTGTTTTATGCTTCTCATGCGAGAGGAATGTCGGACCGGAGCAGAACGGTCCGGATACAGCGAATAAATATGCTTGTGAACTCCCTGAAGCCTATGTCAATGGCAAGCAGGCATGGGTGCCAGGAGATCAGATTCTCGTTCACGGCGAATACACCAAGGATCAGTCAATCGTAACATTGACATCTGCCGATATTTCAGCGGATGGTAAGACCTGTTATGTGGGCGTCGGAGACATTCCTCCTTATGAGCAGAAAATCGTCAAGTCAAAATATTATGTGGCATATCCTGCAGAACTTGTCAGCAATATCAGCCAATGCAAGGATATGAACAACTTCACCGGGACAAATGCATTGCTCCTGAGTGGTTATGACAGCGGAAAGAAATTTGTGTTCGAATCTCTTGTCGGCGGTTTTGCCTTTACTGTTTCAGGTGATTTTGACTCATATGAGGTACGCGGAAACAATGAGGAAGTCATAGGATATACTTCTTTGACATGCCAGGTCAATTCGAATACAAAGCTATATGCAAAGTCGAGAGGTACTGCACTTGCTGTTCTTGATGGTAGTGTGAAAGCTGACGGCAAGACTGTCAACCATATCTGTTTCCCTGACCAGCCTTCTTTCACTGACGGCTTCAATATCATTTTCTTTAAGAATGGAAAGTCTGTAAAGAGTTTCTATACAGAGGAAAGGTTTCAGGTCACGAGAAGTGAATTCATTGACTTAGGTGACATAACTTCCAAACTGGCAGATTTCAGCCAGTCGGGAGACAGTCATGTTTCTGCTATTCCGACAGCCGATGCTGTTGATCTTGGCGCTGCATCTACAGCAAACAGCTATATCGTAACCGCCCCGGGTGTTTATACTTTTAAGGCGGTCAAAGGAAACAGTTCCGTTGAACTTGCGTCAATAGGCTCTGTCGAACTCCTTTGGGAGACTTGGGGCACAACTGAAGAAGTGACTCCGAACAGCGTGATATCAGCAGTGGATTTTGAAAAGGATCAGATTTATTTCAGAGTTGATGAAGGCTTCCATCCTGGAAATGCCGTGATCGCTGTGAAGAATAATATGGACGTGATCATGTGGAGCTGGCACATATGGGTGCCTGAGACTCCGATTACAGAAGATCTCTATGGCGTTTCCAGAAAGAAGTCCATGGACCGTAATCTGGGAGCACTCGTGGCGGCATCGGCTGATGGCGCATCTCCTAAGTCTGCAGGTCTCTTCTACCAGTGGGGCCGCAAGGATCCGTTCCCGGGAGTCGGTGATTTCGCCAGCGGTGAGCCTGCAAAGGTTGCCGGCCAGGAGATGACTCTCTTCGGAGGTCAGATGACATTGGCCAAGACTCTTAAGAATCCGACTGCCTTTGCAGATTATAATGGCAGTTGGAACGAAACGAAGACTCTTGATATGTGGAACAGTACCAAGACTATGTATGATCCATGTCCTCCGGGATATAAGGTACCATATCGTTCAGAGGTAGTTCTTTATTCAAACTATCCTTGGGAGGTCCCTGGTTGGTCTTATGTTCCTGAAAAGAATATGCTTACCGTAGGAAATCCTGAAACCGTATATCCTCTTGGAGGTTATATCACTACAGCGGGACAGTATAGCCAGTATGGAGAAGGCACCCGTCTATGGTGCGCTCGCGAATCAGATTCTGCGACAGATGGATATAATTTCCGTATTTTCCCAGATGAAAATGGTGACGGCGCCTCATACGGCAATGGTACCAAGCCTAAGTCAAATGGTTTTGCTGTACGTTGTGTCAGCCTTGATTCTGTTCCATTCGAGAATGAACCGGGAACTCCTGTTAAAGGGTCATATAAAAAGTATAGTGCGGCCATAACCGAACTGTCAGGTCTATGTCTGCATACTGATGGTTCATTCCTTTGGGGAGTCGGTGACCAGGGTATGTTGGCGAAGATCGGTTTTGAGGGTCAGGTCGAAAAGGTGTTCTCTCAGTCCCTTGATATGGAGGCTGTAACCATAAATCCTGAGACCGGAGACTTGTATCTTGGTTGTGAAAGCAATTTCATAGGCATTGTAAAGGCTCCTGAATACAAGAAGGCAGAGGCGTTGTTCTATGTAGAGGATGCTGCTGATTATGGCAATAGCGGCGTAGAGGGTATTTCTTGGTATAAGGACGGAATGATTCTCGTTGGAGCACAGATAGATGCCAGACTTTGGGCATATAAGCTGGATGGCACGGAAGTATGGACCAAGAGTCTCAAGACAGTGGCTATCGGCTGTCAGGAGATTGCAGACATCTGCTATGACCCTGTGAAAGATCAGATATGGATCATCGACTCCGAGTCACAGTCAATCTACCTCTTCAACGGTGACGCTACAAAGCACCTCGCTACTTATAAGGTTAATTTTGCCGGCAACTGCGAATCAATATACCTGGATTATGAACGTAATTGCGTATGGGTGGCAGATGATTCTGAAGGATCTGCACTTTTCCGCGTAGACTTTACATTTTAAACTATGAAAAAGATACTGTACATAGCCGCCCTTTTGGCTGCATTCGCATGCACTCCTGCAAACAAGGAAGGCGGAGACTATGCGGACTTCGACCGCGTACCTCTTCAGAGCGAGATCGAGAACGTACAGCCGATGACCGGTATCGTGCTCTGGAATACCAATGGACGCTCGGTCACTGCAAAGGACAAGATCCAGCTTGAGTATTCTTACATGCTCTATAACGATGTCTGCAAGGAGCAGGGAGTATACGACTGGACTCCGATGGACAAGCTGCTGGAGCAGGTAGCATCTCGCGGACACCAGGCTGTCGTTCGTTTCCGCTATACTTATGTAGGTCAGCAGTGCGCTGTCCCTGATTATATCAAGGCTTGGCCGGGATACGAGGAGACAAAGGGCAAGAGCGAGGGCAGGGATACATATTTCCCTGACTGGCGCTGCGAGGAACTCCAGAGATTCCACCTCGAGTTCCACAAGAAGTTTGCAGAACGTTATGACTCTGACCCTCGTCTGGCATTCGTTCAGACAGGATTCGGACTCTGGGCAGAGTACCATATCTATGACGGTCCTTGCAAGATAGGTAAAACATTCCCTTCCCATCAGTTCCAGGAGACATTCTTCAGGGAGATGCAGAACTACTTCAAGGAGACCACATGGAGCATTTCCATCGATGCGGCTGATGCGTTCTATTCTCCTTTGAACGCAAAGAAGGAACTCCTCAATATCCCGTTCGGAAACTTCGATGATTCTTTCATGCACGAGACCCATCATCAGTACAACCGCGACTGCTGGATGTTCTTTGGAGAAGACCGTTACAAGATAGGTCCTCGCGGAGGCGAGTTCAGCTATTACTCGGACTACGACCAGAGACATTGTCTTGATAAGGAGGGTATGTACGGACGTACATTCGAGAGTCAGGTTGCAGAGTATCATATGACATACATCCTCGGCAACGACCAGCCTGGATACCAGACCATGGACCGCATCAAGGAGGCTTCGATGTCGATGGGATATAAGTTCGAGATCAAGGACTTCCGCGTGAAGGGTAATGAGGCGGCAGTGCTCATCACCAACATCGGCGTAGCTCCGATCTATAGAGATGCCTATGTCGCTGTCGGTGGTGTAAGGGGCGAGTACTCTCTCAAGAACCTCATGCCGGGCGATGAGGTCTGGATCCATATAAAGGGCGATGGCGT
Organism: Bacteroidales bacterium; assembly: GCA_015060255.1. Classification (GTDB taxonomy): domain Bacteria; phylum Bacteroidota; class Bacteroidia; order Bacteroidales; family UBA932; genus Cryptobacteroides. Next base: position 55,196 of record SUYV01000001.1, read on the forward strand.
GTCGGCTCAGGCAGTGCCAGCAATAGAGTGCGACCACCTTGTGCCTGGACAGAAGATAGAATATAAAGCTGATGTGAAATAATGAGAAGGTTTTTAATCATATTTTCTACCTTGTTTCTAGGAATGACTGCCTTGAGTTGTTCAAAAAACATACAGAAAAATGGCGGTGAGTATGCTCATCTGGATCGGATTCCGCTCCAAAGCGAGATAAAGAACGTGCAGCCGATGACAGGCATAGTCCTATGGAGCACCAATGGCCGTTCTACTACTGCAAAAGACAAGCTCCAACTTGAGTTTGCCTATCTTCTCTACAGTGACATCTGCAAAGAGAAGGATGTGTATGACTGGAGTTCTATGGATGCACTTCTGGAAAAGGTCGCATCAAGAGGACATCAGCTGGTTATGAGATACCGCTACACTTATGTGGGACAGCAGTGCGCTGTTCCGGACTATATCAAGTCTTGGCCAGGATATGAGGAAACCGTTGGCAAGAGCGAAGGCAGGGATACATATTTCCCTGACTGGCGTTGTGAGGAACTCCAGAGGTTCCATCTTGATTTCTATAGAAGGTTTGCAGAGCGCTATGACAATGATCCCCGTCTGGCGTTCGTTCAGGTAGGATTCGGCCTCTGGGCAGAATATCACATCTATGATGGTCCGAGGATCATCGGCCAGACTTTTCCTTCGCATGAATTCCAGGAGGTGTTCTTTAAGGAAATGGATAAGTATTTTAAGAATACCACATGGAGCATTTCGAAGGATGCAGCTCCGGAGCTTTACTCTCCGTTTGAAGCAAAACCTGAGCTTCTTGACATCCGTTTCGGTCTTTTTGACGACTCTTTCATGCACGAAACCCACCACAAGTATAACCGTGACTGCTTGCTGTTCTTCAATTATGATGAGCGATATAAGATCGCTCCTATGGGTGGCGAATTCAGTTATTATACGACATATGACCAGCAGCACACCCTGGATAAGGAAGGAATGTATGGACGACTGTTCGAGGATGAGGTTGCCAAATATCATATGACTTATATAAACGGCAACGATCAACCTAAGTACCAGACCATGGACCGCATCAAGGAGGCTTCGATGTCAATGGGATATAAGTTCGAGATCAAGGACTTCCGCGTGAAGGGTAATGAGGCGGCAGTGCTCATCACCAACATCGGCGTAGCTCCGATCTATAGAGATGCCTATGTCGCTGTCGGTGGTGTAAGGGGCGAGTACTCTCTCAAGAACCTCATGCCGGGCGATGAGGTCTGGATCCATATAAAGGGCGATGGCGTGTCGGCTCAGGCAGTGCCGGCAATAGAGTGCGACCACCTTGTGCCTGGACAGAAGATAGAATATAAGGCAGATGTTAATGATAAGGTTTGATAATTGGTTAGTATGGGTGGCGGCAATTATTGCCGTCGGATGTTCCTGTGCCGGTGAGGCACAGGAACTTTCAACTTATTGGGAAGGTCATGACTTCAGTTCTCTGGAGGCATTTGATGACATTGATGCTGCCGAGGATAAGTTTGATGGCTATGTTGACCTGCTGACCAAAGCTGCATACGAAGAGGCTGTGGCTGAGATGACGGAGTTTCTCGATTCCGCGGCACAGAATACGGTGGCTTATATGGTATGGGCCGGCTGGTTCGAGCCGTTCCTCCATGCCAAGGAGTCCCCATACAGGAATGATGACCTGTTTGTTGCCTATCTGGACAAGGTGCTGGAGGATAAGGTGATAGACGACGGCTATATGATGGAGCATCTCCAGAATATGAGGGATTGCATGTCTGTGAACAGAGAGGGGATGCCGCCTCAGGAACTTACCGTAAGAGGCGAGGACGGAACAGAGTTTCAGCTGGCTGATTTCAAGGGAGAACGGACGCTGCTGCTGTTTGTGGATGCCGATTGCCCTTCGTGTCTTCAGGCTTTGTCGGAAAATGTAAAGGAATATAAAGATGAGAAACTGGTGGCAGTGCTGGTAAATGGTTCGCAGTACCACATGTCCAACATCCGCGCCCAGCTTCCGGAGGAAGTCCTGGCACACTGGACATTCGCATACTGCCCGCAGGGACGTCTCGAGACAGAAGGCCTGTATGACACTTCCCTCATGCCTTTCCGTATGCTGGTTACTCCTGAATGGATAATTGAAAAAACATATTTCTAATATGAAGAAGACAATGTTGGTAGCGGCCCTTCTGGTGGGCGCGATGGTGTCAGCGATGGCGCAGAATCCTGATCCGGATTCGAGGGACAAGTCACGCTATGCCGTGAATAATTTCGAGAATGACGACCTTTATACGGCCGTGCAGACCTACGAGCCTGTTTCTGTGGCTCAGCCTAAGGGCAGGAAGGTGAAGAATGTCATCCTGATGATAGGCGACGGAATGGGTCTGGAGCAGCTCAGCACTGCCTGGATCGTGAACAATCGCCAACTGAACATCACCGACAATTTCCCATACGTAGGTCTTCAGTGGACCTATTCGGCAAACAAGCTGGTGACTGATTCCGCTGCTGCTGGTACTGCCCTCGCAACAGGTTCGAAGACCAACAACGGCATGATCGCGACTTCCCCTGACGGACAGCCTCTTGAAACATTGTCTGAATACGCTAAGTCAAAGGGTATGAAGACCGGTACTTCAGTTGTCTGCCGCGTCTGTGACGCTACCCCTGCAGTGTTCTCGACTCACCATGAAAATCGCGACAGCCTTTACAATATCATGGCTCAGTTCGTTGACAGCGGACTTGACTTCCTCTTCGGAGGCGGACTCAAGTGGTGGGAGAACCGTCCGGACGGCCGTGACCTTACAGCAGAAGCTGAGGCGAAGGGATATACAGTCGTGAGGGATATTGAGAGTCTTAAGGCTGTTGATGACGGGCCGGTAATCGCTCTTACCGCTTATACGGAACTTCCACCTGCTCTTGACAGAGGCGATGAACATCAGGAGTCCGTCAGAAAGGCTCTGGAGCTTCTTGATAATAAGAAGGGATTTTTCCTTATGGTCGAGGGATCATGCATTGATGATTGGTGCCATGCAAATAAGGTAGGGTATGCCGTTGAGGAGATACTTGATTTTGACCGCACCGTGGGTGTTGTCCTTGAATGGGCGGCGCAGCACGGCGAGACTCTCGTGATTGTAACGGCAGACCATTCTACAGGCGGAATGACCCTTCTTGGAGGAAAGGTTGCCGATCAGAGTGTAGCCGTAAATTATGCCAACACAGGCCATAACGGCGTAGCTCTCCCTGTCTATGCATGGGGCCCTGGCGCAGATGAGTTTGTGGGTATATATGAGAATGCCGGACTATCTCAGAAGATTAAGAAAATATTAAAATAAAAATACATGAAAAAGAAGTCTTTCCTTTTTATCACGGCCATTGTGTTCATAGCCGTAACTTTCATCAGCTGTACTCAGCCAGTTGATCCGGAGCAGATTCCGGGACAGGACGACCAGGAGCAGCAGGAACCGGAGAAGCTGGAGGCGCTCACAGGAACCGTGCTCGTGACTGATAACTGGGTATGGGATTCGAAACCTGCCATTGTCATAGAGGTTTCTAACCCCAATAAAGTGGATGTGACTGAGGTTGTCAGTGTGGCTATAACCACTGACCTCAAGAAGGCTGTCACTACTGTGGAGCAGAGCGTAGAGGTTCCGGCATCAGGAACAAAGAAGGTGACCATAAGCACAGAGGAAGATCTTGAACCAGGTTTCTACAAGGCAAGATGCATGGTCGGTAAAAAGGCTGTACGCTCATTCTTCTTCGGAATCTCTCCGTATGAAGTGGTGTCAGAGCCAGACATGCAGCCGGATTTCGATGAATACTGGACAAATGCCAAGGCATGTCTTCCGGAGTTGGTGGAGGGAGAGACCGTTACACTTACCGAGGTTACAACCAAGAGCAACGACAAGAGCAAGGTTTATCTCGTGAAGATGCAGTCTGCACCTAACAGTCCGGATGGCGAACCTGTGATTGTACGTGGATTCTATGTAGAGCCTCAGGATGGTGAAAAGCACCCTGTAATCATGCATTTCTTCGGATGGGATGACAGAGGCGGTAGCGTTACAGTCCCTTCCGGCGGATCCGGAATTTATGCTGAGTTCTATCTCTCTACCCGTGGACAATATAATAATAACCGCCCTGCGGCATTCGAAAAGACTGAGGAATGGATTGCAGAGTATGGCGAGTGGGTGCCGGATGACCCTTGCGAGTATGCATCGATCATGAAACCTAACGATAAATATAACTGGTTCGGATTCAACTTCGGAGACAAGGACGGATTCTATTATCGTGGTGCTTTCCTTGACTGCGTTCAGGCGGTGCGCTTCATGGCTTCACGCTCTACAAGCGACATGAACAACCTTTTTGCAGAGGGCTCAAGCCAGGGTGGTGCGCTTTCTTATGCATGTGCCGCTCTCAGTGATTATCCTTTTACAGCCATTGCGTGCAACGTGGCTTTCCTGGGCGATTATCCTGATTACTTCAATATAGTTTCATGGCCTGGTGATACGGCAAAGGCGAACAAGGGCTCGATGACTGATGAGGAAATGTATGCATTCCTTTCATATTATGATACAAAGAATCTCGCGACGAAGATTTCGTGTGCGGTGCTCGCCAGCAGCGGCCTTCAAGATGGTACATGCCCTCCTCATACCAATTTCGCGGCATTCAACAATCTGAATACTGAGGATAAGGAGATGGTCATAGATCCTGAGATGGGGCATAGCTATCCTGCAGGATGGTCAACTAAACAATCTAATTTCTTTAAAGAGAGAATAAAGTAATAAACATAACCATAAGATGACACTTATAAAATCTATTTCCGGAATTCGTGGCACGATCGGAGGCGCTCTGGGCGAGGGTCTTTCGCCACTTGATATCGTAAAGTTCACTTATGCATATTGTGAGAAGATGCGCGAGCGTCGTCCGAAGCCTTGCAGCGAGCGTTACAAGGTGGTTGTGGGCAAGGATGCACGCCTTTCGGGTGATATGGTCGAGCATCTCGTGTGCGGTACTCTGATCGCGTGCGGAGTCGATGTCGTGAAGGCAGGATTCTGTTCGACGCCTACGACAGAGATGGCAGTGGTTTTCGAAGAGGCGGACGGAGGCATCATCCTTACTGCGTCTCATAATCCTAAGCAGTGGAACGCCCTGAAGCTTCTCAATGAGAAGGGAGAATTCCTCAATGCAGCAGAAGGAGCAGCTGTTCTTGCATGTGCAGAGGCGGAAGATTTCAACTTCGCGCAGGTCGATGACCTGGGCATGATCGAGGAAAAGGATTTTACAGATGCTCATCTTGATGCAGTTCTTGCTCTTCCTGCTGTGGATGTGGATGCAGTCCGTGCTGCAGGCTTCAAGGTTGCCCTTGACGCGGTCAACTCGGTCGGAGGCATCATAATGCCTCGTCTTCTTGAGCGCATGGGTGTCGAGTGCGTATGTGTGAACTGTGAGCCTACCGGCGAGTTCGCGCACAATCCTGAGCCGCTTCCTGCCAATCTGGTTGAACTCAGCGAGGCGGTTGTAGCAAACGGCGCTGATTTCGGTATCTCGGTTGACCCAGACGTGGACCGTCTTGCGCTTATCTGCGAGAACGGTCAGCCTTTCGGCGAGGAGTATACTCTCGTGAGCGTGGCAGACTACCTTCTGTCAAGAGGCGCAGAGGCTCCATATAAGATGGTGACTTCATCAAACCTCTCGTCTTCACGTGCGCTTCGTGATGTGACCGAGCAGTATGGCGGAGAGTATTTCGCAGCAGCGGTAGGCGAGGTCAATGTGACTACAAAGATGAAGGAGTGCGGAGCTCTCATCGGCGGCGAGGGCAATGGAGGCGTCATCTATCCTGCTCTTCACTATGGACGAGACGCGATGGTCGGCGTGGCTCTTTTCCTGACCAACCTTGCATATAAGAAGATGAAGGTCTCGGAGCTTCTCAAGACCTATCCTCAGTATGTGATCGCAAAGAACAAGATCGAGCTTTCTGACAGCGCTCTCATAGACAGTATCCTTGAAGAGGTTAAGACAGTCTTCGCGGCAGAAGACATCAATACGATTGACGGCGTGAAGATCTCTTTCGAATCACGCAAGGAATGGGTTCATCTTCGTCGTTCGAACACTGAGCCTATTATCCGCATTTATGCAGAGGCTTCAACAAAAGAGGCCGCAGACGCGCTTGCGCAGCAGATTATAGACATAGCAAATAAAATCATAGCATAATGAAACCTACACTATTAGTATTGGCGGCCGGAATGGGCAGCCGTTATGGTGGACTGAAACAGCTTGATACTCTCGGTCCTTCAGGAGAAACAATCATAGATTATTCCATCTACGATGCCGTCCAGGCTGGTTTCGGAAAGATTGTTTACATTGTTCGCGAATATTTCAGAGAAGATATGGAGAAGGCCGTCCATGAGAAATACGGCAATGTGAAATGCATCGACGGCACTCCGCTAGAACTTGCTTTCGTGACTCAGGAACTCGACAAGATTCCTGCTGGTTTCACTCTCAATCCTGAAAGGCAGAAGCCATGGGGAACGGCCCATGCAATCCTTATGGCAAAGGATGTCATAAAGGAACCTTTTGCAGTCATCAACGGTGATGACTATTATGGAAAGGATTCATTCCATATTCTTGGTGACTGGCTGAGAAAGCATGAGGGAACGACAGGACATTACGCTCTCGTGGGATTCGAGCTCGACAATACTTTGTCAGAGTCAGGAAGTGTTTCCCGTGGAGTAGGATCTGCAGATGAGTCGGACTATCTGACAGACGTGGTGGAGCATCATAAGATTGCAAAGGCAGAAGATGGAAAGATATACGGAGAGAACAGTGCAACAGGCGAGATCGTGGAGCTGGCGCCTAAGTCCCTCTGTTCTATGAACATGTGGGGATTCACTCCTGATTATTTCGAAAAGAGTGAGGAGATCTTCACCGGCTTCCTGCAGAAGAATATCGGTGAACTCAAGTCAGAGTTCTATATTCCGTATGCAATCGACTGCATCATCAAGAGCGGCGAAGGCAAGTGCGAACTTCTCAAGACATCTTCACGATGGTTCGGAGTTACCTTCAAGGAGGATCGTCCTGGTGTAGTAGCCAAATTCCAGGAATTTGCCGATAACGGCATCTATCCGTCACCATTGTATTGATTGACATAATTATATTAACATCACACTGATAAAAATGGAAAAGAACGCTAAAAAAGGTAATGTCTTTGCGATTGGAATCTGCTTTTTCCTCTTTGCAATGATTTCATTTGTTACAGGTCTCCAGAACCCTATGGGTATCATCGCAAAAGCCCAGTTCGGAGCTACTAACCTCATGTCGCAGCTCGGAAATGCAGCGAACTTCATCGCTTATGCTTTTCTCGGTCTTCCTGCCGGTTTCCTTCTCAAGGGTAAGGGATATAAGTTCACAGCTCTCGCAGCAGTAACGGTAGGTTTTGTCGGCGTCGGAATTTCATATCTCTCAGGTATTTTCGGAAGCTTCACCGTATATCTCCTCGGAGCATTCGTGTCTGGTTTCTCAATGTGTATGCTCAATACCGTCGTCAATCCGCTTCTCAACACTCTCGGTGGTGGCGGAAACAGAGGTAACCAGCTCATTCAGATAGCAGGTTCATGCAACTCTCTCTCAGCTACAATCGTTCCTGTGTTGGCAGGTATGCTTATCGGTGAGGTCACAGAAAAGACTCAGGTTGCCGATGTGAATCTCGCACTCTTCATCGCTATGGGTATCTTCGCTCTTGCATTTGTAATCATTCTTCTCTCTGAGATTCCTGAGCCTGAACTTGAGGCTGCTGCAGCTGCAAAGGACGAGAAGAAGGAAGGAACTATAGAGAGCATCAAAGGTGCACTTTCTTACAGGCACTTCGTTTGGGGAGCAATTGCAATCTTCCTTTATGTCGGTATTGAGGTCGGTATTCCTAATATCGTTAACCTTTATCTGACTGATGTGAATGGTCTCAATATCGCAACAGGTGTTGCCGGTACTCTCGTCGGAGCATATTGGTTCCTCATGCTTTGCGGTCGTCTTGTGGCAAGTGTGATCGGAGGCAAGGTTTCGAGCCGCACCATGATGATTGCTGTGAGCTCGGCCGGTATCCTTCTCCTTGTTGTGGGAATGTTCCTTCCTGAGACTCTCACAGTTGCTCTCCTCGGCGCACAGATTCCTCTAAATGCCTTCCTCTTTGTTGCCTGCGGTCTCTGTACTTCAGTGATGTGGGGCGCTATCTTCAACCTTGCGGTAGAGGGACTTGGTAAATATACTTCAATCGCCTCAGGCCTCTTCATGGTAATGGTATGCGGTGGCGGTATCCTTCCGCTTCTTCAGGGTGCAGTCGCTGACTTCGCAGGATATATACAGAGCTACTGGGTGCTTGTGGCAGCATTTGCATACTCTCTCTGGTACGCTCTTCTCGGCTCAAAGGTAAAGTAATCATATAGCTATGTCAAAGAAAGTATTGGTATCCGGTGGTGCCGGCTACATCGGCAGCCACGTAACGGTTGAACTCATGGCCGCAGGCTATGAGGTCGTAGTGGCAGACAATCTGTCAAACTGCGACCTGACCTGCTTCGAGGGCGTGAAGAAGATCACAGGCAGAGATGACATACCTTTCTACCAGATCGACTGCTGTGACTATGTTTCAGTAGACAAAGTGTTCACAGAGCATAAGATCGACGCCGTCATCCACTTCGCTGCATTCAAGGCCGTGGGTGAGTCTGTGTCTGAGCCTATCAAGTACTATAGCAACAACCTTGTATCGTTCCTCAACATCCTTGAGGCCGCTAAGAATCATGGCGGATGCAATGTCCTCTTCTCATCATCCGCTACGGTTTATGGAGAAGCTAAGGATCTTCCTGTGACCGAACAGACTCCACGCATGCCTGCCATGTCTCCTTACGGAAACACAAAGACGATGTGTGAGGACATCCTCCGCGATGTCGTTTATGCTACATCAACCCAGGATGCGGTAATCAAGGGTATTGCCCTCAGGTACTTCAACCCTATCGGAGCCCATCCGTCAGCACTTATCGGCGAACTTCCGAGAGGTGTTCCTAATAACCTCGTTCCTTACATCACTCAGACTGCCATCGGCAAGCGCGAGTGTCTCAGCATCTTCGGTAACGATTATCCTACAGAGGACGGCACATGTCTCCGTGACTTCATCGACGTGACAGACCTTGCAAAGGCTCACGTTGCAGCCGTTGCGAGAATGTTCGAGGGCAGGATGAAGAAGGGTTATGAGATCTTCAACGTGGGCACAGGACGTCCGGTGTCTGTATATGAACTCGTTACGAAGTTCGAGCAGGTAAGCGGCGTGAAGCTTGACTACAAGTTCGTTGCAAGACGCGAAGGTGATGTCATGGCACTCTGGGCAGACCCGACATTTGCAAACCGGGAGCTCGGCTGGAAGGCAGAGCGCACCATAGAAGAAACCCTCGCCTCAGCATGGGCATGGGAAAAACATCTTGCTGAATAACACTTTAAATTTTAATATTATGAAAAAATCAATGATTTTTGCAGCCATGGCTGCTGCAGTGATTATGGGCTTTTCAGCTTGTCAGGAAAAGCCCGATACTGGAAAGACTCCTTCAGAGGTATGCCCTGATTGTGGCGAGGATCCTTGCGTGTGTGATCCTGCTCCAACAGGCCCTATTCAGATCGATGGAGATTTTGCTGATTGGGATGCCCTTCAGGGTGTTCAGGTTGCAACCTGCCCTGCTGATGACGTTCTGTATGAGCAGTTCAAGACTTTCAAGGCTTATGCAGATGAGGAATTCATCTATATCTTCTGCGAGTTCAATCCAGAGAATACGCTTGTGTTTGTTCCTTATTTTGACCTTGACAACGATCCTTCAACAGGAAATGACTCTAAGTGGAGCGGAGCCGGTTACGAAGGAAAGGCTGAAGGTGGCGTATTTGAGGAAGTGGAAACCGATGATGGTCCTGTACAGGGCGCACCTCAGAAGTGGGATCCTAACTTCTACCTCTACACTGATTCTGGTACTGAAAAGGTGCTCGATTCAGGTATGGCAGTACTTTCAAGTGTTCCTGCTTCATATAAGAACGGCAACTGGGCATTCGAGGCTTCTATTCTCCGTGAGGTAGTTCTCGAGGCTTATGGCATCGCAGATGCAACTCAGTTCACTATGGGTATGTATCAGTATGACCTTAACTGGTCATGCATCGGACAGCTCCCATGCAAGACTTTCGCACAGAAGGACGCCGGTGAACTTGAGCCAATGCTTACAATCACTCTTCCGTAATCAAATCAAAACACACATTGACAATGAAATTCAATCGTTTTCTTTTAACCCTCATCGTGCCTGTCATGATGATAGGCTGCGATAAGCCTGATACACCACAGGATGAGCCGACTCCGGAACCACCGGTTGAAAAGCCTGATACTCCAACTCCAACTCCGACTCCAGAGCCAGAACTTGCTCCTGAAATCAAGAGCGGTGACTGCGTTCTGGCTCCAAATGCAAATGCAGAGAAGTTCGTTGCGGAGGTCACCTATCCGGATCGTGACTACAGCTATTCTGTGGTAATGGATTTTCACGGAGGTTATAATGGTAACCTTGCTGAGGGTGAGTCTGTGAAGTCAGACAAGCCAAGCGAGTATACTCTCAGATGGACAGCTGATGAGGCTGCCGGTAAGCTTAAGCTTGAACTTGCCGAGATAGAGACAGGTTGGAAGATGGAGCAGGAGATAAGCGCAGGCTCTGCCAATGTTGTGGTTACCAACCTTACACCTGATGTACATTACACATACAAGGTGTCTTCAATCGACAACGGCACAGTAATGACTGAGGGTGAGTTCAGTACATACGGAAGCATCCGTCAGGTATTCTTCAAGACCCGTGTCCGTAACGGACGTGACCTTGGCGGTTGGCTGACATATGGCGGCAAGATGGTGAAGTACCATAAGATTTACCGTACCGGAAGATGGGAGAGCGGTACAATGAGCAACAGCGGTAAGAAGGCTATCATCGCTGAAGGCGTCAAGGCTCAGCTCGATCTCCGTAATACAAGCGATGTATGCGAGAAGGCAACCATCGATGGAATGGATTTCTGCGCTCCTATCATCGAGACTGGTGGAGATTCTATGCTCAAGGCTGAAGGCGGCGACAAGACCCGTCAGTGCATGCAGTTCATCATTGACTGTGTCAAGAATGACAAGCCGGTCATCTTCCATTGTTCACTTGGCCGTGACCGTACAGGTACTCTCGGTATGATCATCCTTGGTCTCCTTGACGTTGTCGAGGGTGATATCTCAAAGGAGTATGAGGTTACTTACTTCTCGCCAAGAGGCTGGAGTATTGCAGAGTCTGAGACTTACAAGACTTTCCAGAACAAGCGTACTACATGGGCATACAAGCCGGCTGCAGAGTATATCTGGGCAGGTAAGTATCCGAACGCTACATACGAGTTCGTGGATGATGTGAATTCTCCGGACTACACACCATTCTCGGTCCGTATAGAGAAGTATCTCCTTGATATCGGAATTTCTCAGGAAGATATCAATACTTTCCGTGAGCTCATGCTTACAGAGCCATACGCAGATCTTACTCCAGCAGAGTAAGTTTCCTGCAACATAAAATGAAAACGGCACGATCCAATAATGGGTCGTGCCGTTTTCATGTCATTTCGACCGATTTCATTTGTCCTTCGGCAGGAATCCCTTCTCGATGAGTTTTTCGGCGATCTGCACTGCGTTTGTCGCTGCTCCCTTGCGGAGATTGTCGGCAACGCACCAGAAGTTGAGGCCTGACTTTACAGAAGGGTCGCGGCGGAAGCGTCCCACGAATACGTCGTTCTTGCCCCATGCGTAGAGCGGCATAGGGTATACATTGTTTGCAGGGTCGTCCTGGAGTATTACACCAGGCATCTCTTCCATCATCCTTCTCACATCTGCCATGTCGAACTCCTTCTCGAACTCGAGGTTGATCGACTCCGAGTGGCCGCCCTGTACAGGGACGCGTACGGTGGTCGGAGATACTCCGATGCTGTCGTCAGCGAAGATCTTGCGTGTCTCGTTGACCATCTTCATCTCCTCCTTGGTATATCCTGTCTCAAGGAATGAGTCGATGTGAGGGAGGATATTCTGGTCTATAGGATGCGGATATACGGCAGGGTACTCGCCCCACTTGCCGCCTTCGCGCTCTGCGGTCATCTGGTCCATTGCCTTGTAACCTGTGCCTGTAACTGACTGATATGTAGACACTACCACACGTTTGATGGTGTATGCCTTATGGAGAGGCCACAGAGGCAGGAGCATCTGGATTGTCGAGCAGTTAGGGTTTGCGATGATGTAGTCTGACTCTTCGAGCACGTCTCCGTTGATCTCAGGAACGACAAGTTTCTTTGTCGGGTCCATGCGCCACTGTGACGAGTTGTCCACGACTCTTGTGCCGACTGCCGCGAACTTCGGCGCGAGCTCGGCCGATGTGCCGCCGCCGGCAGAGAAGAGGGCGAGTTCCGGGCGTGCGGCGATCGCGTCCTCAGCGCTCACCACAGTCCACTCCTTACCCTGGAATGTGATCTTGCGTCCTACCGATTTTGATGATGCAACGGGAATGAGTTCCGTTACAGGGAAGTTCCTCTCTGCGAGCACTTCCAGCATTCTTGTGCCAACCAGTCCTGTGGCACCTACTACAGCTACTTTCATATAAAAATCACGATTTTTATATGAAAGTAAATTCCTTTATGCCTAGGGGCTCTGCCCCTATTATACCCCGCGACCTTTGGCCTTTCGTTCGTTCCGAACCCGGCGTCGGTCGTCGCTCTGACGAGCGAATGAAGTATAATGGAATTTACTTCATATATAATTAAACAATAATTGCGGTCGGTATGCCCCTTGGGGCTGTCGCCGTTAAGGCGACTGGGGGTTAAAGGTCATAGACCTTAAAGTGCGGCGGCGAGGTCGGCTATGAGGTCGTCTACGTTTTCTATGCCGACCGAGAGGCGGAGCATGTTAGGGTATACGCCCGCTGCGACCTGCTCTGCAGGGCTGAGCTGGGAGTGGGTTGTCGATGCCGGGTGCACTATGAGTGACTTGGCGTCTCCCACGCTGCCCACGTGGAGGATGAGCTCCAGGCGTGTCACGAGTGCGGCTGCTGCCTCGAAGCCTCCCTTGACGCGGAATGTAAGCACTCCTCCGAATCCGTTCCTGAGGTATTTGCAGCCGAGTTCATGGTATGGATTGCTCTTCAGGCCCGGGTAGTTCACGCTTTCCACTGCCGGATGCTTCTCCAGGAATTCCGCCACTGCGAGTGTGTTTGCGCAGCAGCGCTCCGCTCTGAGCGATAAGGTCTCCAGGCCTTGGAGCATCAGGAAGGAGTTGAACGGTGAGGCTGCAGGACCTATGTTGCGCAGACCGTCCACGCGTACGCGTCCGGCGAATGCCGCAGGACCGAATACCTCTTTATATACAAGTCCGTGATAGCTCTCTGAAGGAGCAGCCAGAAGCGGGTATTTCTCTGCTGTCCAGTCGAAGTTTCCTCCGTCCACTACAACGCCGCCGAGAGCGGTGCCATGACCGCAGATCCACTTCGTGGCAGAATGTATGGATACGTTAGCACCCCATTCGAACGGGCGGAAGAGGTATCCTCCCATGCCGAATGTGTTGTCCACCATCACGCATATGCCCTTGCGGCGGGCCATCTCGACGATAGGTTCATAGTCAGGTATGTTGAACGCCGGATTGCCGAGGTTCTCCAGGTAGATTGCCTTTGTGCGGCTGTCCACAAGTGCCTCCAGATCTTCTACGAGGTCGCTTTTTGCAAAACGCACCTCGATGCCCATGTCACGCAGGGTGATGGCGAACATTGTGAATGTGCCACCATAGAGAAACGGCTGGGCAACGATGTTGTCGCCAGGACCGCAGATGTTGGTGATGGAGAGGAACACGGCGGACTGGCCCGATGCAGTCGAGACTGCAGCGACGCCGCCCTCAAGGGCCGCCATTCTCTTCTCGAATACCTCATTCGTGGTGTTGGTGATGCGTGTGTATATGTTGCCCGGGCGCTTGAGCTCGAAAAGCTCAGCACCATATTCCATGCTGTCAAAAGTATATGCAGTGCTCTGGTAGATAGGCACAGCCGTACCCTTCGAAACAGGATCGATCTCCTGTCCGGCCCTTACCTGCAAAGTCTCGAACTTATATTTCTTCTGTTCCATACTATATATATGTTATCTTATAAAGGCGCTTCAGCGCCGCGACACTCGCGTCAGCGAGATGTTGCTTGCAACATCGAAGCAGCGATGTCGCCCGACCCGAACGTAGTGAGTGGTCGGTGTGCCCCTCGGGGCTGTCGCCGGAGGCGACTGGGGGTTAAACAGCGGACAGCGTCCGGTGTTCTAAACGATAATGTCGTTTAGAATACCGGATGCTGTCTGGTATGCTCCTGCACCGGCGCCCTGGATGACCAGTGGTGACGGGTAGAAGTCTGTCTGGATGAGGGCGGCGTTGTCTGTGCCGCAGAGGTTATACAGCGGGTGGGTGCTGTCTATGGCCTCCAGGCCTATCTTCGCCTTGTATCCGAACGGTGCTTCAGCATCCTTTACCAGTGAAGCTATGAACCTCTGTCTCAAACCCTTTGATGCGGCCTCGTTGTATCTTGCAGCAAACATCTCCTCGTTCTCTGCAAGCTTTGCATAGAATGCATCCACATCTCCCTCGAAGAACTCCTCAGGCAGCAGTGCGGATATCTCCACATCCTTTTCGTCGATGCCGACTCCTGCCTCACGTGAGAGGATCAGCAGCTTGCGGAGCACGTCGCGGCCGCTCAGGTCGAGGCGTGGGTCCGGCTCGGTGTATCCGGCCTCCTGCGCCCTCTTCACCACTTCTGCGAATGTTCCGCCTTCTCCTCCAGCATAGTTGCTGAAGATGTAGTTCAGCGTGCCGCTCAGTACTGCCTCGATGCGAAGGATCTCGTCGCCGCTGTGTACGCTGCGGGAGATGGACTCCAGGATAGGGAGGGCTGCTCCAACAGTAGTCTCATAGCGAAGTGTCGCTCCGATTTCGATTGCAGCTTCCTTCAGGGCCGCATACTGCTTGTATGGTGATGAGAATGTGATCTTGTTGCATGCAACCACGGAATATCCCTTCTTGAAGAGGTTCATGTACTTGAACGCGATGTCTGCCGAAGCAGTGCAGTCCACGAATACCGAATTCTCAAGAGAAAGGGTTGCAAGATGGGTGAAGTATGCCTCGTCAGCCGAGCTGATTCCGTTGTTGAGCTGTTCCTGTATGTTGTCGAGAGACAGGCCGTTCTTGTCCAGGATGAACCTGCGGCTGTTCGACAGTCCGCAGACATGAAGGCGGCGTCCTGTGCGCTTCTCGATCTTTTCGCGATTCTTGCTGATGATGTCCACAAGGGCCTTTCCGACAACTCCGTATCCTGCGATGAACAGGTGGATGTCCTTTCCGCTTCTGCGGTCGAAGAACTCGTTGTGGATGGTGCGGATCGCGGCGTCAGTGTCAGATGACGAGATGATCACCGAGATGTTCCTCTCCGAAGAGCCCTGAGCTGTCGCCCTGACCGGAATGCTGTTGCGTCCGAGGGCCGCAAGCATCCTTCCGGTCGCTCCGCTCTGGTTGAGCACATCATCACCCACAAGACACACAATGGAGAATCCCTTCTCCACCTTCAGTGGATTGAGCTTTCCGAGCGAAATCTCATATGCAAAGCACCTGTCGGCCGCTTCGCGCGCCTTCTCTGCATCCTTCTCAGACACTGCGATACACATTGTGTGTACTGACGATGCCTGAGTGATGAGGATGATGTTGATATCGTTCTGGCTCAGAGTTTCGAACAGGCGGCTTGAGAAGCCCGGGATACCGACCATGCCGCTGCCCTCAAGCGAGAGGAGGGCGATGTTGTCGGAATTGGAGATTCCGATGACAGAGTCCTTGCTGCGCGGCGGATGCTTCTCTATGAGTGTTCCGAATGCGTCAGGGTCGAAGGTGTTCTTCACATAGATAGGAATACCCTCGGCCACAACCGGTTGAATGGTAGGCGGATATATGACCTTCGCTCCGAAGTGCGAGAGCTCGAGCGCGGCCTTGTATGATATGTTGCTGATGGTGCGTGCCGTCGGCACTATCTTAGGATTCGAGGTCATCATTCCCGACACGTCGGTCCATATCTCCAGCACGCGCGCCTTGCAGCCTACTGCATAGAGCGAAGCGGTGTAGTCGGAGCCGCCGCGACCGAGGGTCGTGGTGCGGCCCTGCTTGTCGGAAGCGATGAATCCCGGCAGCACGAAGAGCTGGGTGATCGGGTTGCTCTCGACCATTTCGTTGATGCGTGAATATGTCTTCTGGATATCTACAATGTTCTTGTCACCCTTTGCTACCGTGCGGATGATCTTGCGGGAGTCGATCCACTTGGTGGCGATTCCGATCGATGCCAGCTTGGTGGCGAGGATCTTTGTAGACCACAGTTCGCCGAATCCCTGGATGGCATCAAGACTGGTCGGAGAGAGCTCTCCGAGGAGGAAAACACCCTGCGCGATGCTCCTGAGGGAGTCGAAGAGGGAGTCGCAGACTTCCTTTGACTCGTCCTGCTTCTCCAGCGGGAGGAAGTTCCTGATTATCTCGTGATGCTTGTGCTGCAGCTCGTCGATGAGTGCCTTGTAGCTGTCGTCACGCTGTGATGCGAGGTGGCCGATCTTGATGAGTGTATCGGTGCATCCGCTGATGGCAGATGCCACAAGGATGGTCCTGTCGCGGTCCACCGCCTTTGTGACGATGTCCACAACCTTTGACATGTTGTCCGCATTGGCAACCGAACTGCCGCCGAATTTCAATACTTGCATATATTAACTTCTTTATCTCTATTATATTGGGACGGGAAATGGGGTTTAAAAACCCTGGCCGCCCGTGGCTATTTGTCATTTCGACCGAACGTAGTGAGTGGAGAAATCCGTCATATGGATGTCTCGACTATGCTCGACATGACAGTGCCTGGTCTATGGCAATAAAGGTTTTATTATTTCTGTAAGCTGGTCGTTTTCGAGGAGGAATCCGTCGTGGCCGAATTTTGAGGTTATCTCGTGATATGTGGCTCCGGGTATGACGTCCGCCATATGCTTCTGTTCCTCTACAGGGAACAGCCTGTCGCTGTCGATGCCTATCACGGTACACTCGGTCCTTATGCTCCTTAGTGCCTCGTCCACTCCGCCTCTTCCTCTTCCCACATTGTTGCTGTCCACCGATCCGCACAGATAGTAATATGAATATGCATCGAAACGGTCCGACAGCTTCTTGCCCTGATATCTCTGATATGATCCTGCCCTGTCTGCAAACAGACAATCCTCATCCTTCTCCCACTGGGTCGCATTGTAGCCCTCGTAGCTTCTGTACGAGATCAGCGCGAGGCTTCGCGCGCATCTCAGGCCGGCCTCGCCGCCCTTGAGCGAAGCGCACTCGCGGAAGGTCGGGTCCGCCTCGAGAGCCATCCTCATGGACTCGTTGAACGCTGTCAGCCAAGGAGTCACCCTGACTCCGCATGCTATATAAACAGCCCTCTTTATCACTTCCGGCTCCATGATGGACCACTCCACAGACTGGAATCCTCCGATCGACCCGCCGACCATGAAGTCTATGTGCTCGATGCCCAGATGCCTGCGCACCAGGTCGTTTGCACGGACTATGTCGCGCACTGTCACGCGCGGGAAATCGAAGTAATATGGCTTCCCGGTCTCGGGACATATGCTTGAAGGTCCGGAAGATCCATATGCCGATCCGAGCATGTTGGCGCATATGACGAAATACTTTTCAGTGTCGAAAAGCTTTCCCTGCCCCACCAGTTCCGGCCACCAGTCCTCCGCGTCGGAATTGGCCGTAAGCGCATGGCATATCCATATCACCTTGCGCTCGTCGTCCTTCTGCCACTCGCGCTCCGAGCAGTGGTAGACCACCTTGAGCCCGCTCACGCTTCCTCCAGCCTCGAATTCAAAGATATCGTTATGTGTATATTCCTTTCTTATCATACTTGTAGGCGTTCTGTCTCAGCCGTTTACCGGCTGGCACAAAAACGTGCAAAGATACATTATTTTCTCTGTTTATGGGGTTACAAAGATGATATAATGGTGTAATATATGCAACCTTTCTGAAAAAATCGGAAAATTATTCTAAATTTGTTGAGAATATTGCTTATTGCAGAAAAATATTCTACATAATTGTTATTTTGACCGAAAAATATGGAAACATTAGACAAAACCGACATTCTGATCCTTCGGGAGCTTCAGAAGGACGCCAAACTGACCACCAAGGAACTGGCGGCAAAGGTGAATCTTTCGCCATCACCGGTTTTCGAGCGCCAGAAGAGACTGGAAAGGGAAGGATATATCAAGAAATATGTCGCAGTCGTGGACCCGATCAAGGCCGGCAACGGCATCATGGTCCTGTGCAATGTGCGTCTTAAGCATCACAGCAAGGAATTCAGCAGGCAGTTCACATCGGTGATCGCAGACATCGACGAGGTGGTGGAGTGCTTCAACACCTCAGGAGACTATGACTACCAGCTGAAGATATATGCCCGCAGCATGCAGGACTACCAGAACTTCGTCCTGGGCACTCTCGGCGACCTGGACTGCATAGGATCCCTGCACAGCATCTTCGTGATCGGCGAAGTCAAAAATACACTTTCCGTCCCCCTGAAGGCATAGAAAGTGTGCTCATTTAATCGTAACTTTGCAGAATATGATAGCAACACTGATAATATTATTGATTTCGGCCATACTCTTTGTCAGCGGTAAGGTGAGGTCGGACCTCGTGGCCATCTGCGCCCTTCTGGCGCTGCTGCTCTGCCAGGTCCTCACACCTGCTGAAGGCCTCTCGGGCTTCTCCAACACGACGGTCATAATGATGATCGGACTGTTCATAGTCGGAGGCGGCATATTCCAGACAGGTCTGGCAAAGATGATAGGCAGCAAGGTGATGACCCTCGCAGGCAACAGCGAGATCCGCCTTTTCCTGCTCGTGATGATAGTGACATCTGCTATAGGAATGTTCGTCAGCAACACAGGCACGGTGGCCTTGATGTTGCCTATCGTAGTCAGCATGGCCGCTGCGGCAGGCACCTCGCCGCGCCGCCTGCTCATGCCTCTGGCCTTCGCCAGCAGCATGGGCGGCATGATGACCCTCATCGGTACGCCGCCCAACCTTATCGTCAGCGACACACTCGAGAGTGCCGGCTACGAGCCGCTTGCGTTCTTCTCTTTCCTCCCGGTTGGTCTGGTGACCCTCGTGGTGGGAATCCTGTACCTTCTCCCTGTGACCAAGATGCTCGCTCCGAAGGACAAGGCAAAGGACAAGAAGAAGACAGGCAAGTCGTTCAACGAGCTGGTGAATGAATACGGTGTGACCGACAACCTCTTCCGCGTACACATCAAGGAGGAGGATTCTCCGGCCATAGGCAAGACGGTTGCCGAGCTGAATGTATACAGGGAATACGGCATAAATATCCTCGAACTTCGCCGCAGCGCCGGCCAGAACCGCTTCGTGCGCACTGTCAATCAGAAGCTTGCCTCTCCAGACCTGGTGCTCAAGCCGGGTGATGTCCTCTATCTGTCAGGAGCACCGGAGCAGATCGAAAGATTTTCTGAAGACTATAAGTTCCGTCTGCTGGACAAGCATACCGACGAGATAGAAGGCAGTTCATCGAACGCATCCCTCGACTTCTTCGATATCGGAGTGGCGGAAATCCTCATAATGCCTACGTCGTCAATGATCAACAGGACCATCATAGAGGCCGGCTTCCGCAGCAAGTTCAATGTCAACGTGCTGGGTATCAGGAGGAAGAAGGATTACATCTTGAATGATCTAGGTGCTCAGAAGATGCATGACGGAGACGTTCTTCTCGTGCAGGGAGCATGGTCGGACATCGCACGCATGAAGAACGAGTCATCCAACTGGGTGGTTCTCGGTGAGCCTCTCCAGGAGGCGGCGAAGGTGACTCTTGACTATAAAGCTCCGGTTGCAGCCCTGATCATGATCGGAATGATCGTGATGATGGTGGTGGACGACATTCCTGTAGCACCCGTGACAGCAGTGCTTCTTGCAGCAGTCCTTATGGTGATAACAGGCTGCGTCCGTAGCGTTGAGGCGGCATACAAGACCATAAACTGGCAGACCATAGTGCTCTTCGCAGCGATGCTTCCGATGTCCATAGCTCTCGAGAAGACAGGTGTGTCAGAGATGATTTCCGGCTCGATAGTCACAGGCCTCGGCGGCAGCGGCCCGCGCCTCCTGCTGGCCGGCATCTACGCCGTGACATCGGTGATGACAATATTCATCAGCAACACGGTTACGGCGGTCCTCATGGCGCCGATAGCGCTCCAGTGCGCGATGCAGATAGGCGTAAGCCCTGTTCCGTTCATGTTCGCGGTAACGGTTGCGGCGAGCATGTGCTTCGCCTCGCCGTTCTCGACTCCGCCTAACGCGCTCGTCATGTCGGCTGGCCAGTACACATTCATGGATTACGTGAAGGTCGGCCTCCCGCTCCAGATCCTCATGGGAGTAGTGATGGTCTTCGTCCTTCCGCTCCTCTTCCCGTTCTAAAAAGACAGACCGGCGCTGCGGATTGCGGCGCCGGCCTGATTTTTCTGTCGGATCAGTTACTCTGCTTTCTTGCAGCACTTGCAGCAGTCGCTGCCAAGGCATTTCCATACGAGAGCACTGAGGGCTGCTCCGGCAAATGGTGCCACGATGAAGAGCCACAACTGCTGGAGGGCCTGGCCGCCTGCGAAGAGGGCAGGTCCGATGCTTCGTGCAGGATTCACTGATGTTCCTGTGATAGGAATGCATACGATGTGTACAAGGACGAGTGTAAGTCCGATTGCAAGACCTGCGAAGTTGCCTGCACCCTTCTTCTCGTCAGTAGCTCCGAGGACTACAAGGACGAAGACGAATGTGAATACAACCTCGGCAATGAGTGCCTGCCACATTTCACCTGCATCATAGGTGTTTGCTCCGGTTGCTGTGCAGCCTGCGTCATTTGCTCCTGTCGAAGTCAGGGCAAAGAGTACTGCAGAACCGATTATCGCTCCGATCACCTGGAACAGCATGTACATTCCGGCATCCTTGCCGCTCATGCGTCCTGACATCCACACTCCGAGAGTGATCGCAGGATTGATGTGGCATCCTGAAATGCCGCCGATGCAGTAGGCCATAGCCACCACTGAAAGTCCGAAGGCAAGGGCAACTCCGAGAGTGCCTACTCCTGCTCCGCATGCCGCAGCCGCACCGCCTGCCATGACAGCGCTGCCGCATCCCATAAGTACGAGAACCATAGTTCCCAGCATTTCTGCAAAATACTTTTTCATAATTACTTGGTATTAGGGTTGATATAAAGGTAAATCAGATGTTGTGGATTCTCAGCCAGTTGATTTTTGACTGGGAGTCTTCCTTGCATGACATTTCCAATGTGTGACGGCCCTGTGGCAGGGACAAAGTCACCTTGTGGTTCCTCCAGGAAATATATGTATTCGGCAGTATCGACGTTCCGAGATCCTTGCCGTCGAGACGGAACTTCAAGGTGTTGTCGGCTTCAGCATTATAGCGGATCTCCAGGGTGTAGTCTCCGGCTTCCGGCAGTTCGATCTGATATTCGGTCCTGTTGTCCGGCCCCAGACCGTATATCTGCAGCATTCCTCCCTGGTCACTAGCCGGCGCCAGACCGATGGTGCCGCTGCAGCTGCTGTAATGCTCGGCAGGAATGACATCTCCCGGCTTGTACCACAGCGTCTTGTCCAGAGTCGACATGTTGACATAGATCTTTCCAAGCGGCTTCAGCCCTTTCCCCGGGGCTTCAAGCAGGTTGTTGTGGCAAGGGGATTCCTCGTTTGTCCTCGGGATGAACCATGCATATCGGAACACATTCTCGTCAGACTCCAGGATGTGCAGAGCCTCAATCAGATATCTCGTCTGGTCCTTCTCGGAAATGTTGCCCTCCCAGCTGCAGAACTCGGTCAGCCATATAGGCTTTCCATATTTCTTGAATTCTCCGATAAACCACTCCAGGGCGGACGGATGGCTCATGTAGCAGTGCACGGCAATGCCGTCCACGTCGTCGATGCTCACTCCTGGTTGTCTGAAGAACTCGTCCAGCCATTTCCACGGGTCGCTGTAGTCTGACAGGGTTCCATAGTTCATGGCAGGTGCTATGATCTTCATGCCCAGCTCCTTCGCCATGGCCACCAGCCTCGGCCAATCCTTGGCTGCGGCGGCCGGAGTCATGTTCGCCTGGTCAGTAAGATTGGGCTCATTGTATGCGAGTATATACCGGCATTCAGGATGCGCCGCCTTGAACTTGCGCACGGCCTCCTCGTCCCATGCGGAATTCCATGCCATAGGACAATAGTCCATCTCATACTTCGAGAACAGACTCATTGCCTGCTCGGTCGTGCCCGATCCCCAGTTATATGACCAGCAGCATCCTGCAGCCAGGAGAGGGATGTCGTCCGAAGCATAGGCTCCGAGGTTGAAGCATACGCCCCTCTTCGCACTCCTCTTCTGAAGCATCACCTCCTCCACCTTTTCCTGAGGCCCTGTCTTGCCGCCTTCGTCATCGCCCTCCTTCCCGCAACTCCAGATGGTCATGGAGGCCGCCGCCAGAAGGCACAATTTAGTCAAAGCATTCATAGCAGTCCGTTTTGGACCATAAAGATATAAAAAATCTTTTTCAGTCAGCACCCTGGCGCGCCTAAGCCTGCAACCATTTGTGCTTTGCGAGGGAGTATATCGGAACGAACGGCAGCAGGAGCGGGGTGGTGCGGGTGTATTCCTGGAATTCCGGGTCTTTGCCGTATGTCTGGGTCTGACGGAGTTCTAGCCTTCGTGCGCCGCTGAACATCACATAGATGATTCCTATATATCCTATGGCGGCAATTACCCATTGCCATACGGTGCAGCTGGCTCCGAAGCAAATCAGGAACGACCCTGTCCATATGATGATCTCGCCCAGATAGTTAGGACAACGGACCAGTCTGTATGGACCACAGGTAACGAACCGCTTCGGGTCCTTCTTCTTCGCCCTTGCCTTGACGGCGTCCGACCAGGCCTCCAGCGCCACGCCGCACGCAGCGATTGCCGCTCCGGCCCATACCCATCCCTCATGAACCTCCGCACCTCCGGCAGAATTTCCGAGATAGAAAGCCAGAGGGCTGATCTGGCCCACATACAGCAGAGCGCAGAATATCCACACGACGATGACTACGCCGAGCGGTTTCTTCTTCGCCGCATCCGGCCCGTAGAGAATCTTCTTGTAGTCATCCGACCGCTTCTCGCGTGTCAGAAGATAAAGTCCGAGCCTGCATCCGAAAATGAAGAGCACACCGCACATCAGCGCAGTCGGAAGAGTGAGAGAATTGCCGAAAATCAGCGCCACGGCCACAGCCAGCGCAGAAATTCCGAATCCGTAACCGATGCTGAAGAAATAGATGAAGTAAATCCATCCCAAAGCTGAAACGGCAAGAGAAACCGCCAGCAGAATCAAAAGGTACCACATAACACACTAACATTAATATCCTCCCGCTCCCATGAGAATATTATGCCGCAGCGCCGGCGGCAGGAGAGTGGTGGAAAGGTTAAACACACTGCGTTTTCTAACTATTTGATAATCAATTCGTTCTAAAATGTCCTGCACTTAACCCCTTGTTTAAAGCAGTGGTTAAGTGCAATGTGTTTCGTATGTTATTGATTTTCAGTGGTTTGCAAATGAGCGTGTGTTTAACCATCCGCAAATAAAAACAGGCCTCTCAGTTGTCTGAGAAGCCTGTTCACGTGCTCCGGACGGGAATCGAACCCGTACGGACATTTCTGTCCACGGGATTTTAAGTCCCGCGTGTCTACCTATTCCACCACCAGAGCGATCCGAGGTGCAAAGATAAGTTAAAATTCGGAATTTTTGCAAATTGTCGGTGATTTTACAGATGACTGTGCTGTTTACCAGAACCAGGCGGTGCTGAAGCCCAGGACGAGGGTGCTGAGCCATGGCTGGGTGTTGTCCAGGCTCATGGACTCGAGGTCGGCGAAGGCTTTGATCTTGAAGTTGTTGTCAGTGATGAGGCTCAGGCCGACTCCGGCACCAAGGGCAACGCCTGCGCCGAGGGATGGAACCCGGACTCTGTCAGTAACCTCGCCGCCTGACTTGCCCGTCGCCATGTCGACCATCTCGCTATCCAGATAGCCCTTGCCTGACCATGCATATCCTGCCATCGCCTTGACCTGCAGTTCCAGGATCTTCGCGAAGTGGAAGTTGTAGAATCCGCCTGTCATGGTGGAGTATAGCGGAATGACTTCCGATGACTCGAAGGTGAGGGAGCTGCTGGAGGCGCGGGCCGTGAGGCCTGTGCCGGGCGCCAGCGGGACGTCTGCGGACAGTCCAGCAAGGCTGCCGCGCACAGGCAGCGTGCCCGCCGCTTTGTAACCGGCTCCGCCAAGGATGAACCTGCGTCCGAATACCAGTTCTGCAACGTAATGCTTTTTAGCAGGATTATAGTAGAACTCCGGATCGACATATCCGTCGTATAGTCCCTTCTCCTTGAATATGCAGTCTGTGATGAAATATCCCAGATGTACTGAACCGATGCCTATGGCTCCTCCCGCAATGACATCGGACAGCCAGTGCCTGTTGTTGAGGATGCGCGATATGCCTGTCACTGCAGCCGCCGTATAGCCTCCGATGCTGAACCATGGGCTTCTCCAGCCATATTCCTTGTGCAGCATGGTCGCCGTCATGAATGCCGTCGCCGTGTGCCCGGAAGGGAAGGAGTTGCGCCGGCTGCCGTCAGGACGCAGGCGTCCGACCGAATATTTGAGGCCGTTGACCGTTCCTGCCATTATGACCGCCGAGAAGGCATCGCTGACGATCATCCTGCCCCAACCGCTTCTGCTTTCGTATCCGCAGGCCTTCAGCCCGAGGGTCAATGCAGCAGGAGCATACTGAAGGTAGTCGTCATAGCTGTAGTGAAATCCCGGAACGACGCAGTTGCGCAGCGCGTGCAGGTCGGTGTCAATGCTGTGACGGAAGTCCTCCTGCGCCTGCGCTGCGAAGGCCAGTGTCATGGCCAGCGCGATCATGAATCCCTTAAGTTTCATTCCAGGTGAATTGCTTTGAATGCAAATTTAACTAAATTCGCAGAGTAAAGGGCAAGAAATGAAAAAGTATACTGACAAAAACGGCCGCAGGGTGGTAGAGGTGGACGATCTCAGCTACCTCGTCGAAAGGGAACATCCATACAACTGGTTCCAGAGACATTTCCACCACCACAGACTCCGCATGGCCTTGAAAAATGCCGACCTGGTCATAGCGTCATCCCCTGAAGTCGCCACAGACATCGTCAGATTCTACTTCGTCCCCAAAGACAAGATCACATTAAGGACGTCCGACAAAGGCTAGTGTGGCGATACTGATCCTGACCGAAGGAGGGTATGCGGCACGTAGGGCGCAGAAGCAGGCAAACAAGGTTGAGCCGGTAGTGAATAGGTCGTCTACAAGGATTATGTGCTTCATGTCGTCCCGGCGGGTGGCTTCGAAGGCTCCGGCGACGTTGCGGGCTTTTGTCTCGACGTCCAGCTTGGTCTGGGTCTTTGTTGCCTTTCTTCTATATAATATGTCTGTCCGTACCGGCACTCCCATGGCTGCAGACAGGCCTTCCACTATCACTTCGGCCTGATTGTACCCCCTGGACCATTTCCTCCTCCAATGCAGGGGGACCGGAACAATGGCATCCGCATCCTCGAACCATCGGCACGAGGCCATCCTCATTCCGAGCATCTGCCCGAAATTGTGCCCGATCCAGGTGTCTCCACGATATTTGAGATCATATAGCAGGATCTTGTAGTCCGCTTCCTCGGAATAGAAGAACAGAGCACATGCATATGCGTAGCGCTCGCTCCATGGTGTGGCCGATGATGACATGTGCTTCTGAATCAGTTCATTGAACTTGTCGGACATCATGTTGTGGTCCATGCTCCAGAAGTATGTCAGCGGCATCTGCGCCTGACAGCCCAGGCACAGCCGCTTTTCATTGATATTCAGCCGTTCTCCGCACACAATGCAGGCTCGCGGCAGAAGCACGTCCGCCGCCGCGGCAAGCCATCTCAAAACTTTCCCGATCATCGGGGCAACATACTGATAATAAACGGAAAAGAATGTAAGAAAAAGAAAAAACTGCGTTTAAAAAGAGAAAAAATTATTTTTATATGGATTTTTGTTCAAAAGTCCATGCGAAAAATCGCCAACCCGGTTAACTTTGCATCAATACATAGACTTATCATGAAAAGATTGCTTCTCATAGTGGCCGTCCTCGTGCCGCTTTCTCTCGTGTCCTGCGAGGATGAACCCCTGACCCCTCCTGAACAGGTAGAGACTCCTGAGGATCCCGCAGATCCGGAAAATCCAGAAGATCCGGAGAACCCTGAAACACCGGAAGATCCCGAGACACCAGAGGATCCTGAGACGCCTGTGACTCCTGAGGAGCCGGAGCCGCCGGTGACCGGAAGCGTGGAGCTTGACCGTCTGTATGGATATGCAGAGGGAACGACCGGAGGCGAAGGAGGCAAGG
>SUYV01000001.1:81866-86055 GCA_015060255.1 Bacteroidales bacterium
GAGACACCAGAGGATCCTGAGACGCCTGTGACTCCTGAGGAGCCGGAGCCGCCGGTGACCGGAAGCGTGGAGCTTGACCGTCTGTATGGATATGCAGAGGGAACGACCGGAGGCGAAGGAGGCAAGGTGCATCACTTCAATGACGGCAAGAAGTTCTGCGAGTGGCTCAAGCTTCGTGAGAAGAACAAGAGCACGGAGCCGGCTGTGGTATGGCTCAGCGGCACGTTCACCAAAGATGACGGCAGGGATACCAGCAGCCCTTGGTTTGACATCAAGCGCACCCACAACCTGACGATAATCGGAACAAACGACTTCAAGATGCAGAATGTCGGATTCTTCCTCAATGAAGCATCCAACATCATCATACGGAATATATACATAGTCCAGCCGAAGGCGGACAACGGCGCCGACGGCATCTCGATGCAGGAGAGCCACAATGTCTGGGTGGACCATTGCACGTTCGAGTCGGTGAACCAGGAGAAGGACTATGAGGACGGATCATGCGATGTGACACATGAAACCTACAATGTGACAGTCTCGTGGTGCCATTTCATAAAGACACAGAAATCCTGCCTTGTAGGCCACTCAAACAGCGCTACTGCCGATGAGAAGATAACCGTGACCTTCCATCACAACTACTTTGACCTGTCGAATTCACGCCATCCTAGAGTGCGTTTCGGCCGTGCACATGTCTATAATAACTTCTTCAACCAGTGCTCGACCTATGGCGTGGGCAGCGCCTACGGAGCGCGCGTACTCGTGGAGTGCAACCTCTTCGACGGCGTACGTCTGCCTATAGACATATGCACCTATCCTGCGAAGAAGAGCGGCAGCAGCTGGGTGTCTAACCTGACAGGAAGTGTAGCAGGATATGTATACGAGAGGGACAACGAGTTCCTCAACCGTCCTTCAGATGCTACAGACCCATATCCTTTCACCAATCTCGAATACACATCATACAACGGCAGCAAGCTCGCATCTCCGCTTACATTCGACGACTTCAAGCCTTCATATGAATATATAGTGGATCCGGCAACAGATCTGGCAACCATAGTTCCGTCTGCTTCGGGAGTAGGAAAGATGCAGGGATATGCCTCGGCACCGGTTGAGGTGGATAACGGGGGTCTGGGCACATCCGAAGGCGGCACTGACTCAGGTGACGGCGGTTCCAGCGACGGTGACGCCACAACGCCTCCTGCCGAGGACCTCGGCAACGGCTGGAGCGCGGCAGCATGCGGCGACAAGACATCTGCAGCATCAGTGTCGGACGGCAGGCTGACCATCACTGCAAACGGCAAGTTTGAGAGCGGTGCGCAGTCATTCGGATATGTATACAGGGAGGTGTCCGGAGACTTTACTGCGACTGTCAAAGTGGAGTCATTCACTGCAGCCAAGGAAAGCAACCAAGGCCTTGCAGGCATATTGATGACTCCGGACATCACCATGACAGGTACGGATTTCATACATGCGATGTCAGGCAGGAGCCAGGATGCATACTATTATTCATTCCGCCTGGAAGCAGGCGCCAAGGCATCCAAAGGCACCATGCCTGCGGCATCCGGCACCGGAGATGTGGTCATGAAACTCCGCAGGGAAGGCATTCTGTGCTATGTCTCATACTCCCTTGACGGAGGAGCAACCTTCGGCAGCGAAAAGAAAAATGAAATTCCAGGCCTTCCGGACACTGTCTATGTCGGCCTCGCAGTAAACAGCGCAAACAATGAGACGTCAGGAACAGCAGTATTTTCATCGTTTGAACTAGACGGTTCAGCCATATCTTTTTAACTTCGGATTATGGACAGGAAGATTCTGATCGCATTGCTTTCCATAATCTGTGTCCTGATACCTTCGTGTGTCAAGCCGGCAGATGCGGAGGTAGCAGGCTGTGTGGTCCTGACGGATCCTGTTGACGGTCATGTCTGCTTCGATACTCTGGCCTCTGTCCGCACCCTTTCCTTCACTGCCTCCGCAGACTGGAAGGTGAAACCTGTGAACAGTTCGGCAGGAGAATGGTGCATAGTCACTCCGGAAGGTGGTGCTCCAGGGGAGCATACCCTTGAGATCTCGGTATCGCAGAATCTGTCTTATCAGAAACGAAGTGCCGCATTCAATATAATTTCCGGAGACGTCCAGCAGAAATTCCTTGTGACTCAGGAAGCTGCTAAGAAACCGGCCGGACCTCCTGCCCCTGAATCGATACGCATCCTTGCAATCGGAAACAGTTTCTCGGATGATTCAATGTGGTATCTGTATGACCTCCTAATGCAGGCCGGATACGATCATGTCAAGCTTGCAAACCTCTATATCGGCAGCTGTACTCTTCAGAATCATGCATATAACATCAGTTCTGGGGCGCGGGTCTATACATATAGAGTGAATGATGCAGGAAAATGGATCGATCATGAATCCTTCAGCTCTGCCGATGCTGTGGCAAGTGACAGTTGGGATGTCATCACCCTCCAGCAGGCAAGCGGTTGTTCAGGTATGCAGGATACATACCAGCCCCATATCGACACAATAGTCTCAAAGGTAAGGGAACTCTGCCCCGGGGCAGCCTTGGCCTGGCATATGACCTGGGCATATCAGGAAGATTCCACTCATCCGGAGTTCTATAAATATGGACATGACCAGATGGCCATGTACGATTCCATAGTCTCTGCCGTAAAGGAGAATATCCTGACAGATGAGGACTTTGTCATGGTCATACCCACAGGAACCGCAATCCAGAATCTCAGGACAGGCATCTACGGCGACACGGTCACACGTGACGGATTCCATCTGGCTTATGATTCGGGGAGACTTGCGGCTGCCATGATGTGGCTGAAGTCATTGACCGGATGCGATCTGGGGCCTATTATCTGGACTCCTTCCGTTTACGCATATACTCCTGTTCAGATCGCATCAATCAAAGAAGCAGTGGATAATGCATACAAAAATCCATTTCATGTTACTCCATCGGAAATAAAAGGAGAGTAAGCAATCTCAGCAGATAAAGAAAGAACGGGCCTGCATCACTGCGGGTCCGTTCCAGGTTTAGGTTTTGTGCAAATACGATTAAGTGTGTGATGTGTGTTGTTAAGAAAGTTTTGTCGTCTAGCAGTTCATACCGCCGCAGCAGTTGATGACCTGTCCGGTCACATAGCTTGAAAGGTCACTTGCAAGGAATAGTGCTACGTTTGCCACATCCTCAGGTGTGCCTCCTCTGCGCATAGGAATCTGCTTTACCCACTCCTGACGCACATTTTCAGGAAGTGCTCCGGTCATATCAGTTGCGATGAATCCGGGTGCTATGCAGTTTGCGCGTATTCCGCGTGGGCCCATTTCCTTGGCTATGGATTTTGCCAATCCTATGAGTCCTGCCTTCGAAGCAGAATAGTTGCACTGTCCGGCATTTCCGGAAACTCCTACGACTGACGACATATTTATAATGCTTCCGCATCTTTGTCTTGCCATGACAGGGGTACAGGCATGAATGAAATTGAAGGCTGATTTGAGATTAGTGTCGATCACTGCATCCCATTGTGCCTCGTCCATCCTCATCATCAGACCGTCCTTGGTGATGCCCGCATTGTTTACAAGTATGTCTATGCGTCCGAAGATGTTCTTCACATCGTCGACGACCTTGTGGGCATCCTCGTAAGAGGCGGCATCCGATGTGTATGCCTTAGCGCGTACTCCCATGGATTCAATCTCTGCTACAAGAGACTCTGCAGCCTCATGCTGAGACCTGTATGTAAAGGCAACGTCAGCTCCCTCTGCTGCAAACTTCAGGGCAATCGCCCTTCCGATTCCGCGGGTTCCTCCCGTTACCAATGCTGTCTTACCTGTTAAAATTCCCATTGTTCTGAAGATTCAACTCTGCAAAAATATCCTTAGTCATTCATAATGCCAAAAATATTGTCCCCACAATTGGCTAAAAACCGGTGATTGTGGCGAAAATCCGACTTTTGTGGTCAAAAAAGACTATCTTTGCGCCCGAAACAAGCAAAAAATCAACATTTCATATGGCAAGCGAAATCAGAAATCCGGAGCTTTGGCAGGACGGAAGACTAAAGATTGACTGGGTGAAGCATCATATGCCTCTCCTTAACGGACTCGAGGAAGAGTTCAGAAACACACTCCCGTTCAAGGGGCTGAAGATCGCGCTTTCGGTGCATCTTGAGGCGAAGACGGCGTACCTCTGCGAGGT
>SUYV01000001.1:86155-103018 GCA_015060255.1 Bacteroidales bacterium
GGGTGAAGCATCATATGCCTCTCCTTAACGGACTCGAGGAAGAGTTCAGAAACACACTCCCGTTCAAGGGGCTGAAGATCGCGCTTTCGGTGCATCTTGAGGCGAAGACGGCGTACCTCTGCGAGGTACTTGCAGCCGGCGGAGCAGAGATGTATGTGACCGGAAGCAACCCGCTTTCGACCCAGGACGATGTCGCTGCCGCTCTCGTGCATGCGGGCCTGAATGTGTTCGCATGGTATGATGCCACAGCGCAGGAATATGAGGAGCACATCAGAAGGGTTCTCGAGGTGGGACCGAACGTCATCATCGATGACGGAGGAGACCTTGTCAACCTTATGCATACAGAATACAGACACCTCATTCCGCATGTCATCGGAGGTTGTGAGGAAACCACCACAGGCATCCTCCGCCTTGTGCAGCTCAATAAGGCGAAGGCGCTCCAGTTCCCTATGATGCTCGTGAACAATGCAGACTGCAAGCATCTCTTTGACAACCGCTACGGCACAGGTCAGTCTGTGTGGGACGGAATCAACCGCACTACCAATCTTATCGTGGCAGGCAAGAATGTCGTTGTGGCCGGTTACGGATGGTGCGGAAAGGGCGTGGCGATGCGTGCCAAGGGCCTTGGCGCAGAGGTGATCGTTACGGAAGTTGACCCTATCAAGGCTATGGAGGTTGTCATGGACGGTTTCAAGGTGATGAAGATGGAGCAGGCGGCAGAGCTTGGAGACATCTTCGTTACGGTTACAGGATGTGACGGTGTCATCATCAAGGAGCATTTCCTCAGGATGAAGGACGGAGCGATCTGCTGCAACGCAGGTCATTTCGACTGTGAGGTGGATGTTGCTGGCCTTCGTGAGATTGCCGTTGAGGTAAAGCCTGCACGTAAGAATATCATAGGATATAAGCTCGCAAACGGAAACCGTATATATGTAATAGCGGAAGGCCGTCTGGTCAACCTGGCGGCAGGTGACGGCCACCCTGCAGAGATCATGGATATGTCATTCGCAATCCAGGCGCTCAGTGCAAGATACCTGGTGGAGAACCGCGACAAGGTGTCGCGTGAGCCGGGCTGCATGGTCAATGACGTTCCTCTCGAAATCGATCAGGAGGTTGCACGTCGCAAGCTTACATACTGGGGCTGTGAAATCGACACCCTCACTCCGGAACAGCATAAATACCTGTACGGAGAATAGTATAGAGATGTCTGGATACACTTCCGGCTCCATTGGATTTTAAAACCGTGCTACCCCTCTGGCCGCAGAGGGTGGGGCCCATCGCTGGCGATGGGAGGGATTGTTTTAAAAGCCGATGGAGCCGGAAGTGTATATGTACAGGAAGAATACTAGAAGTATTTGCGCTCGTTGCGGTCGAGGGCTATGAAGATGAAGATAAGAGCTGTGAAGGCCCAAAGGGATGAACCGCCATAGCTGACCAGCGGTAACGGGATGCCGATCACAGGCATGAGGCCAATGGTCATACCGATATTGATGAACAAGTGCATGAAGATGCAGCAGGCGACGCAGTATCCATATATTCGAGTGAAGGCCTCCCTGCTGCGTTCTGCGTTCTTGATGATCCTCCATATCAGGAATACATACAGAAGGATGACAAATGTACATCCCATGAATCCCCATTCTTCTCCGATGGTGCAGAAAATGAAGTCCGTGCTCTGTTCCGGAACGAAACCGAATGTAGTCTGTGTGCCGTTCAGATAACCTTTGCCGAACATGCCGCCTGATCCGATGGCGATCTTTGACTGGTTTACATTATAACCGACTCCGGAAGGGTCTTCCTTCATGCCCAGAAGCACCTCTATTCTTTTTCTCTGGTGGTCCTGAAGTACACTGTTGAAAAGGAAATCGGCAGAGAACACCAGCACGGTACCTGCAATCATTGCGGCAATTGCCAGCTGTGAGAATCTGTTCATCTCCCTGAAAGCAAAATATATTGCGGCAGGAAGTGCCAGTCCCAATGCTCCGAGGAGGATGTAAAGCGGCTTTATGCTTGCTATGAATGACTCCGGATCCTCTGTCAATGCTGTCAGGATTGACGGAACGAATGCCATAAGCACTATAAGCGGAATTCCGATGATGATCCACCATTTGATCCTTCCGGAGTACAGGCACATGCATAGCGATCCTACTCCGACCATGACCAGAATGGCGACGAAAGGCGATGCCGTAAGAGTCAGGATGAACAGGAGAATGGCCATTCCTACCATGAAAAGTAGCCATCCTGAAAGTCCTTCCCTGTATAGCATGAATATGAATCCCACATACACCAGTGCCGATCCTGTCTCGCTCTGAAGCACGATTATACCCATAGGGAGAAGGATGATGAGAGCTGTGATTATAAAGTCTCTGGCTCTTCCTATCCTGAATCCCAGCTGACTCATGACCGTGGCGAGCATCAGCGATGTGGATATCTTGGATATCTCTGCCGGCTGGAATCTGAAGGCACCGAAATCGAACCATGACCGGGATCCCTTGACTTCCACACCAAGGAATATGACCGCTACAAGCAGACATAGGACGAACAGATATATAGGTAACGAAAGTCCCTCATATATTCGAGGACTGAGCACGAAAAGGATCACGGCGGCAATGATTATAGAAGTACCTATCCAGAGAGCCTGCATTCCGCTTCGGCATCCTAGGTCGAAGATAGACGACGGTTCCTCGGACTGCACAGACGCATATATGTTCAGCCATCCGATAAGTACCAGAAGCAGGTAGCATATCACCAGCTTCCAGTCTATGGTCTTTGCAAGGCCTCTTCCTCTATGTCCTCCCAGGTCTCTCATTACTTCTTTACCTTTACTCTGTCCATAAGGTTGGCATCAAGCATTCTCTTTTCCAATGCCTTCCTGTCATTTGAAATTTCTCCGTTGAGGTACATCTCTGTCAGCAGCGATGCTATAGGCGCTGCATACGATGCTCCGAATCCTCCGTTTTCAACATATGCAGCAACCGCAATCTTAGGGTTGTCCTTAGGAGCAAAGCAGATGAATACGGAGTGGTCGTGTCCGTGCGGGTTCTGGGCTGTGCCGGTCTTTCCGCAGATGTCCAGACCTTCAACTGCCGCTATGCTGGCTGTACCTCCCGAACCGAATCCGCTGTTTACGGCTCTGTACATGCCACCAACAACCTTAGGGAAGTGGGTGGTGTCTACCATTGTATAATGTCTTTCCTTGTATTTAGGGTCGATCTCTACGTTCTCAGAATCCTTTATTATATGAGGAATATAGTAGAATCCGCGGTTTGCTATTGTAGCACAGAGGTTGGCCAGGTGGATAGGGGTACAGCCGATCTCGCCTTGTCCGATGGACAGGGAAATGACGGTAGTAGCCTTCCAGCCACCTTTTTTGTAGTATCTGTTGTAGTATTTCGAATCAGGGATGAATCCTCCGAGTTCGGAAGGGAAGTCACTGCCGAGTTTCTGACCGAAGCCGAAGCTCATCACATATTCCCTCCATTTGTCCAGAGCGTCATCTATGCATTCATATTTCGGATTTTCAAGTATTGCGCGCAAGACATAACAATAATATGCATTGCATGACATCATGATGGATTCCTCGAAATTGATGGGTGACTTGTGTGCATGACATCCCAGCTTGCTTCTTCCGAAATGGTAACCCATGCTGCAAGGATATACTGTGCCCGGAGTGAACACTTCTTCCTGCAGACCTATAAGACCGTTCACGAGCTTGAACACGGACCCCGGAGGATATGGGGCCTGGACGGCTCTGTTGAACATAGGCTTGTAAGGGTTGGCAAGAATATCGTTGTAGTGTTCTCCGAAATTTGCAAGCATATCCACATCGATGCCGGGGCTTGACACCATGGTCAGAATCTCTCCTGTGGAAGGTTCGATGGCCACAAGACTGCCAACCTTGTTGTTCATGAGCATCTGTCCGTAGTGCTGAAGTTCAGCGTCGATAGTAGTCATTATGTCATCACCTGGAACGGCCTCTTTGTCACGTTCTCCGTTTTCGTAACGCGATTCAATCTTGTTCCTTGAGTTCCTGAGCCAGATGTTGTAGCCTTTTTCTCCCCTGAGTTCCTTTTCTCTTGCTGCCTCGATTCCGGTCATGCCGGCATAGTCTCCAGCCTTGTACTCTCCAGGATGCTGTTCCATATATCTGGCGTTAACCTCTGAAACGTATCCCAGCAGATTGCCTCCGGCATTGAAAGGATATTCCCTGATGCTTCTTGCCTGTCCTCTGAATCCCGGGAACTTGTATGCCACCTCTGCAAATTTCATATAGGTTTCAGGAGGAAGCTTCTTGAACATCACTACAGACTGGTAGCCTATCCTGCGTCTGTTGTTGTAATATTCCTGCATCTTGGTCTTTATGACTTCCGGGGTGACGTCCAGAACTTCCGCCAAGGCCAGGGTGTCGAATTCCTCCACCTCTTTAGGAGTGACCATGAGGTCGTATGCGACCTTGTTTCCTACGAGGATTTCCCCGTTGCGGTCAAGTATTATTCCACGGGTAGGGTAGATGGTGGAATATACCATCGTGTTGTTGTCGGCGCTTAATTTATAGTCGTCATCTATGATCTGGATGCAGAACAGCTTGACAATGAGAATGCCGGCAGCGGTGCAAAGTCCGATTAGAAGTTTGTTCTCCCTGTTGAGCTTCATATGTCACCCTCCTATTTTCTGTCATCCGGAGTAAGGATTCCGGTGACGATGAGTCCCAGCAGGAAGTTGAGTGCCAGTGATACCCCGAGTCTTGTCATATTGAACCAGACCGGTCTTGTGCCTGCTCCATCAAGGAGTATGTATACGGTCAGGAAGACGGCTGTGCTAAGGATGAGGGCGACGGATATCTTGCCTACACCGTTCTTCTTGAAGGAGAATCTGTCACCTCGCGTGATGAGGTCCTCTCCCAGAAATATCCTTATCATGCCCCTTCTTAAGAAAGCTGCTGGAAGTGCTGCTGCGGCGTTCAGACCTATGATGCCTTCTGAGAGCCAGTCTACGGCCAGTCCGCTGGCGAATGCGATGAACATGCAGGATATGGTGCTCACTGCCGTAGGGATGCAGAATATCATAGCCGGAAGCATTGAAAGTATGATGTACGGACCCAGCTGGGCATAGTTGCACAGGATGACCTGTCCTATGACCAGCAGGAAATACAATGTTCCGAAATGTTGGTTTACCTTCATTGTCCGCTTTCCAGTTTATGCATTTCTTCCTGTCCCTTGTTCTCGACGATGGTTACGTAACGCAATGCACCGAAGTCTTCAAAAAGGGTGATGTCGATCTCATATGTGGCTCCGTTCACGATCCTGGACTTTCCGGTTACGCCCAGAGGGATGTCCGGAGGGAAGATGGACGAGTAGCCGCTTGTATATACGGTGTCGCCTGGCTCAAACACGACGTGGTGCGGAATCTCTTTGAGTATGGCTCCCGAACTGCTCCTTCCGTTCCAGTTGAGCGGACCTACGGCGCCTTCCCTGCCGAGTCTGGCGCTGATGCTCATCTCGTGGTTCCTGAACGACCTGGCATATGAATAGTTCTCTCCGACTGCATCAATCACTCCTACAGCTCCCTTTCCTGTGATCACTCCGGCTCCTTCCGTTATGCCGTCTGACGAACCTTTGCTGATGATCATGTAGTTGTGCTGGGAGTTGTTGCTGATCTTCACGATCGTAGCCGGTATGTAGATGAATTCCCCTGCGGAATTGCTTTCAGGTATTTCTGCCTTCATTTCTGCAGTGAGGGCCTGCTCCATCTGAGCAAGTTTCAGTCTCAGTTCATGGTTTTCAAGAGCGAGTTCCTCATTTCTTCCTTTCAATGAGAAATAGTCACCGATTCTCTGTGTCCCACCCCAGATGTTGCCCATGAATCTGTGTATGCCCCTGGATATCCACATCTGCTGAAGTCTTCCGTTGTGGCTGAGCATAGTCAATGCAGCTACCTCCAGAATGATGAAGATAGCTGCATTGATCAGGCTGTATATGATGTTGTTCTTACGCAATGCCTTATCTCATAAGGAATGTGTAGTTGTCTGTGTTCTTGAGAGCCAGACAAGTACCGCGTGCAACTGCTCTGAGCGGGTCCTGAGCTACATGGAACGGAATGTTCACCTTCTCTGTGAGACGCTTTGCAAGACCCCTGAGGAGTGAACCGCCTCCCGCGAGATGGATACCGTTCTCTACGATGTCCGAGTAGAGTTCCGGTGGAGTCTGCTCAAGAACGTGGAGGATTCCGGCCTCGATTCTTGCCACTGACTTGTCAAGGCAGTGTGCAATCTCCTGATAGGTGATTGTCGCATGGACAGGGTGTGCAGTCATGAGGTTAGGACCTGTGATTGCATATGGTTCCGGCTCATCTCCGTCAAGGTCAGGGATGACGGCTCCGATGGCGATCTTGATCTTTTCCGCTGTGATCTGTCCGACCCTGATGTTATGCTGCTGACGCAGATACTGCTGGATGTCTCCTGTGAATACGTCACCGGCAACCTTGATGCTGTCCTGTACTACGATACCTCCGAGAGAGATCACGGCGATTTCAGTAGTACCGCCTCCTATGTCCACAACCATGTTTCCCTTTGGAGCCTCTACGTCCAGTCCGATACCGAGGGCTGATGCCATAGGCTCGTAGATAAGGTACACATCACGTCCTCCTGCATGCTCTGATGAGTCGCGGACCGCACGGATCTCTACTTCTGTCGAACCTGAAGGAATGCCTACCACCATCTTTATGTTAGGGGTGAAGATAGACCTGCGTTTGCTGTTTACCTGCTTGATGAATCCACGGATCATCATCTCTGCAGCGTTGAAGTCTGCGATGACTCCATCCTTCATAGGACGGACGGTCTTGATGCCCGGATTCTCCCTTTCCTGCATGAGCTTAGCCTTCTGTCCGAGGGCTATGGCCTTGCCGGTGTTGTTGTCGATCGCCACGATGCTCGGTTCGTCAAGCACTATCTGGTCATTCTGGAAAATGACTGTGTTGGCAGTTCCGAGGTCCATTGCGATCTCCTGAGTCAAGAATGAAAATCCCATATTTTTATTTACTGTTTTTCGAGTTAATCAAATAGGCCGTAAAATTACAAAAAATAACTTAATTTTGTAGAACATTTTTACGATATGGGCAGAAAAAAACATGTGATCATAATGGCGGCCGGCAGCGGCACCAGAATGGGGGCCGAAATGCCGAAGCAGTTCATCGAACTGGAGGGCAAGGCAATCCTTCAGAGGACCATCGAGACTTTCCTCAGGGCGTGCCCTGGAATAAAGGTCATTACAGTGCTTCCGGAGGCACATATCGAATATTGGAGAAACTATTGTCTCGAAAGGAACTTCATCTGTCCCCAGGTACTGGTCAAGGGAGGGATAACAAGATTCCATTCGGTGCAGAACGCCTTGGACAGGGTTCCGGACGGGGCTCTGGTGGCCGTCCATGACGGAGTGCGTCCCCTTGTTTCGGAGCAGCTCATATGTGACATGTTCAGGAAGGCGGAAGACGTGCCTGCCCTGATTCCGGTCATTCCTTGCGTTGATACGATGAAGGTTCTCGGCACAAGGAAGACTGCCGAAGGGGAGGAACTGTATACGATGGAAGGACAATCTGTCGACAGGTCGGTGCTTTTCGGTGCCCAGACGCCTCAGCTGTTTCAATCTGAAACCCTTAAGAAGGCATATCGTCAGGCTTATGATACATCGTTCACCGATGATGCTTCAGTGGTCCTCAAATACGGAAAGAACCTCTCATACCATATCGGCGAGAGGTTCAATATAAAGATCACTACGCAGGACGACCTCGTCCTTGCGAAGGCTATTCTTTCTCTTTGCGGTTCTTCTTCACACTAGCGGAGAAGCTGGTGTTCTGATATTCCTTTACCCATACCTGACGCTCGATCGCCTGGTCAAGAGATATCTGCGTTTCTGTCTGCTGTACATACGGAATCTTCTGGATCGTATTCAGCAGAATCTGCATAAGATGGTCATGGTCAAAGCAATACAGCTTGATGAGGAGAGCATGCTTGCCTGTCACGAAATGACATTCCACAATCTCTGAAATCTTCTTGAATGATTCGATCACCTCAGGATACTTGTTGGCTTCAGCAAGAGATACGCTTACAAACGCACATACATTGAGTCCGAGCGCCTGTGGCTTTACGAGGAGACGGGAACCTGTGATGACACCGTTTGCTTCCAGCCTTTTCACCCTCTGGTGTATTGCAGCTCCTGAAACATTGCACTCACGTGCGATTTCAAGGAAAGGCATCCTTGCGTTCTTGACAAGGAAGGAAAGGATCTTCTGGTCGATCTGGTCTATCTGATAAGTTGCCATTATTGTAATGAATTATAATTTTTTTCGACCGCGAATTTAATGACAAATTATCAAATGTCAAAATCGCGGTCGAAAAAATTACAAACTCTAAGATTATCTGCGTCTTTTCTTACGTCCTGTAGGCTCGGATGAATTGATTATTTCCTTGCACTTATCTTCCGTAAGTGTCGTAGGGTCCGTTCCTTTCGGTATCTTATAGTTGCTTCCGGCATGTTTTATATATGGTCCGTAGTTACCATCTATAACCTGAATATCGCTTTCCGTGTATTCTGCTATGATGCCTCCCGACTTTTTGTTTAGGCTTTCATCGATAAGCTTTATGCAGGATTCAAGGTCTATCTTGAGCGGGTCGGTGCCTCTCGGTAACGATATGTTCTTGTCACCGTATCTGATATATGGGCCGAAACGTCCTTTGGTGCATATGATGTCTATGCCGTTGTGCTGGCCCACGTTTCTAGGCAGCTCGAAAAGTTTGACCGCCTCTTCAAGAGTGATGCTCTCGATGAGCTGTCCGGGTGCGAGACTTGCGTACTGCTTCTGCTCGCCTTCTCCTTTCTGGACGTATGGCCCGTATTGTCCGAAGCGTGCCACCAGAGGCAGGCCGTCCTTAGGGTCGGTTCCGAGTTCACGGCTGACATTGCTGTACTCCCTGTTGCTGAGGGTCTCCTGGACCTTTGCATGGAACGGTCCGTAGAATTCGCTGATCACGCCGTTCCATACGAGTTCGCCTTCTGCGATCTTGTCGAAATCCTTCTCGACATTGGCGGTGAATCCGTAATCGAGGATGGTGTCGAAGTTCTTTACCAGATAATCAGTGACGATCATTCCGATGTCCTGAGGAAGGAGACGGCCTTTTTCTGCGCCGACTGTCTCTGTCTTTGCTACAGACTTGATGATGCCGTTCTTAAGTGCAAGGTTGGTTACGGCATGTTTCTCGCCGGTCTTGTCGCCCTTGACAATGTATCCTCTGCCCTTTGTGAGAGTAGAGATCGTAGGTGCATAAGTTGAAGGGCGTCCGATGCCGAGTTCTTCAAGTTTCTTGACCAGAGTGGCTTCCGAATAACGTGAAGGTGCTGCGGTGAACTTGCATTCTGCGCTGATTCCGTTTTCGGACATCCTTCCTCCGAGCTTCATTTCAGGCAGGATCGTCATCTCGTCGTCCTGTGCAGGCTCGTCGGTGCTTTCCATATAGAGCTTGAGGAATCCGTCGAAGAGCACTTCGCTTGCCTGTACGTTGAACTTCTCCTCGCCCTTGTCATATGCGACCTTGATGTCGGTCTTCATCAGACGGGCGTCCGCCATCTGGGAAGCTACCGTACGCTTCCAGATCAGTTCGTACAGCCTCTTCTCCTGAGGAGTTCCCTCGATCTCCGTGTTCTCGATGTATGTAGGACGGATGGCCTCGTGTGCTTCCTGAGCGCCTTTTGCCTTTGTCTTATACTGCCTGACCCTTGAGTATTCTTCTCCGAAATTGTCGCATATGAACTTCTTTGAAGTGTTGATGGCCAGGGAAGAAAGGTTGGTGGAGTCGGTACGCATATATGTGATGAGTCCGTGCTCATAGAGCTTCTGGGCTATGCTCATGGTCTGGCTTACCGACAGTCTGAGCTTTCTGGCAGCCTCCTGCTGAAGGGTGGAGGTAGTGAAAGGAGCAGCCGGAGTCCTGGTCGCTTCCTTCTTGTCTATGTCAGAAATGGCGAAATCAGCTCCTATGCATCTTTCAAGGAATGCCCGTGCGCTTTCGATGTCAGGGAACCTTCTGTCCAGAGTAGCCTTTACGAGTGTCGTCGTCGGTGTTCCTTCCGGATGGAAGAATGCGTCTACCTTATAATATTGTTCGTTGTTGAATGCCAGGATCTCTCTCTCGCGGTCCACCACGAGGCGGAGTGCGACCGACTGCACACGTCCTGCAGAGAGCTTTGGCTGAATCTTTCTCCATAATACGGGTGACAACTCGAAACCTACCAGTCTGTCAAGTACCCTGCGGGCCTGCTGGGCATTGACCAGGCTCATGTCGATCTGACGCGGATTCTCTATCGCATTCAGTATGGCGTTCTTTGTTATTTCGTGGAAAACGATACGTCTGGTGTTTTCTCCCTTGAGTCCGAGAGTCTCATAAAGGTGCCATGAGATGGCTTCTCCTTCACGGTCTTCATCGGATGCCAGCCACACCACCTCTGCTTCTTTTGCTGCCTTCTTGAGGTCAGCTACTACCTTCTTCTTGTCTGCCGGTATCACATATTCCGGCTTGAATCCTCCCTCTACATCGATGCTGAGCTCGTTGTCCTGCAGGTCACGGATGTGGCCGAAGCTGGATTTGACTACGAAATCTTCGCCCAGGAACTTCTGTATGGTGCCGGCCTTTGCCGGTGACTCGACGATAACTAAATTTTTTCCTTCCTTCTTCATCTCAATGTCTCCTCTTTTTCAAAAGAAAGTGCAAAGTAAGGCACAAACAAGGCAAATTTCCAAATTTTGTTGTTAATTTTGTAGGTTTGAAATATTAAGGAAAACAAGGTCACCTTTAGGTGACATGCATTGGAGAAATATTATGAAGGAAACGACTAAAAAGAAAATAATCAAATGGTTCTGGGTGCTTTTCACGGTTCCAATTGTCCTCGTCATAGGTCTGATAGGTATGGTTTGGGCGTTTGCCGACATACCTTCATTCGAGGAACTGGAGAGTCCCGACAGCAATCTTGCCACGCAGGTGATAGCGGATGACGGCTCGACCATACTTTCCACTTTCCATATAGAGAACCGTTCATATGTGACATATGACGAATTGTCGCCTAATCTTGTCCAGGCAGCAGTGGCTACCGAGGATGTCAGGTTCTACAATCATTCCGGAATTGATTTCAAGAGCCTCGGACGAGTCATATTCAAGACTCTCCTGGGAGGAGATTCAAGCCAGGGAGGCGGTAGTACCATCACTCAGCAGCTGGCAAAGACGCTGTATCCGCGTGAGGATGTGAGCAGCAGGATCCCGGGTGTTTCAACGCTCAGGATGGTGGGCATCAAGCTCAAGGAGTGGGTTACCGCTGTAAAGCTCGAGCGTAGCTATACCAAGAATGAGATCATAACAATGTATATGAATCAGGTCTTCTTTGGAAGTAACGCTTATGGTATCAAGGCGGCTGCACAGACCTTCTTCGCAAAGACGCCTTCCGATCTCACCGTAGAGGAGGCTGCCACTCTGGTAGGTATGGTGAACAAGCCTACGCGATATAATCCGGCTCTCAATCCGGACAAGTCACTGGTCAGAAGGAACTTCGTCATCTCTCAGATGGAGAAGGCAGGTTACCTGTCCAAGGACCAGCGTGATTCCATCCAGCAGATTCCGATAACCCTGTCTTATCAGGTGCAGGACCACACTGCGGGTTCAGGACTCTATTTCAGGGATATGCTCAGAAGAGTGATGAATGCTGAGGAACCGAAGCGCTCGTCATACAGCCAGTACGAGGATTTTGTCGTAGACTCGCTTCTTTGGGCTGAGGATGACCTTTATGGCTGGCTTAACAAGAATGTGAAGCCGGACGGATCCAAGTATGACATATACAGAGACGGACTCAGGATTTATACCACTATCAATCCTAAGATGCAGAAATATGCGGAGGAGGCTGTCAGACAGCATATCGGACAGGATATGCAGAAGCGTTTCATGCGTGAGGTGAGGTGGAAGAACAACCCTCCTTTCGATGATGAGGTCGAAAAGAAGATGATCGACGGCATCATGAAGAGGGCTCGCCGTGACAGCGACCGTTACCGCAGGATGAAGGCTGCCGGTGTATCGGAGTCTCAGATAATGAAGAGTTTCACCGAGCCTGTGCAGATGAGGGTCTTTGCCTGGAACAAGAACGGCTATGCCGATACTACCATGACTCCGGATGATTCCATCCGTTACTACAAGGCCCATATCCGCGCATCGTTCATAGCGATGACTCCGGATGAGGGACATATCAAGGCATATGTGGGCGGAACGGACTTCAAGGCGTTCCAGTATGACAATGCACGTCAGAGCAAGCGTCAGGTGGGCTCTACAATCAAGCCGTTCCTCTATACTCTGGCAATGCAGGAGGGAATGTCCCCATGCGACCAGGTTGCCAATGTGCCTCAGACCTTCATAATAAGCGAAGACAAGGTGTGGACACCTAAGAGTACCGACAGGGATGAATATATAGGTAATATGGTCACCCTCAAGTGGGGACTGGCAAAAAGCTCGAACAATATCTCGGCCTATCTGATGAAGCAGTATGGTCCGGAGGCGATGGTGGAGATGATGAGGAAGATGGGAGTCGGAAGCTTCCTAGATCCGGTGCCGCCTCTTTGCGTGGGCTCGGCCAACATATCTCTTTATGAGATGGTTGCCGCATACAATACCTTCCCTTCCAAAGGTGTGTATGTAAGGCCAATGTTCGTTACCAGGATAGTCGATAACATGGGTAACGTGCTCGCGGAATTCAATACCAGGAAGAAGGAGGCGATCAGCGACCGTACAGCCTATCTGATGGCGAACCTGATGCAGGGAGTTGTCAACGGAGGTACAGGCTATGCCTTGAGAAGCCGGTTCGGCTTTACCGGAGAGATCGCCGGAAAGACAGGAACGACCAATGACAATGCTGACGGATGGTTCATCGGATATACACCGCAGCTTACAGCCGGAGCATGGGCCGGTTTTGAAGATATGCAGGTGCACTTCAACAGGACCGGTGACGGCGGAGGTGCAGGTGCGGCATTGCCTATATGGGGACTGTTCATGCAGAAGGTTCAGAAAGATCCTTCTCTTGCAAGATATTATCATAAGACGGCCTTTGACGTGCCGGTGGGCTATGAACTGAACCTTAACTGTGACGGCAGCGGCGAAGTTGT
Organism: Bacteroidales bacterium; assembly: GCA_015060255.1. Lineage (GTDB taxonomy): Bacteria > Bacteroidota > Bacteroidia > Bacteroidales > UBA932 > Cryptobacteroides. The sequence goes on from SUYV01000001.1 coordinate 99,338, forward strand.
GGCGGATGACGGGATGACAGATGTCGTGAAGGATGATTTTGAAGAAGAAATGGAAAATTATTTTGAGTAGAATGAAGAATTACAGATCAATAGCGGTAATATACGGAAGCGATTCTTCCGAGTGGGAGGTTTCTGTAAGGAGCGGTGAGTTTACAGCTTCGCAGATTGACGGAGAAAGATATGATGTCTATGAGGTGTTTGCGCGTTTCGGAAAGTGGTCAGTTGCTGCCTACAGGCTGAAAGGTCAGGAAAGGGTGGCGCTTGCCGAGGCGGAACGTCCTCAGGTGGACAAGTCGGATTTTTCAGCCATTGTGGCCGGCAGCAGGATAAAGTTTGACTTTGCATATATAATGCAGCATGGAACTCCTGGCGAGAATGGTCTTATGCAGGGATATCTTGAAATGCTGGGTGTGCCTCACAGCGGATGCAATGCCTTTGTCTCTGCCATCACGTTCGACAAGTTCTCTTGCAAGAGCTATCTTAAGGATGTTGACTATGTGAAGTGTGCCAAGGACATCTTCCTCAGGAAGGGAGAGTCTGTGGATGGCCTGGCCGAGAAAGCTGTCGCCCAGTTAGGACTGCCTATGTTCGTGAAGCCTACAGACGGAGGCAGCAGCTTCGGCGTGACCAAGGTCAAGAAGATCGAGGATTTCGACAAGGCTGTTGAATATGCTTTTGCCGAAGGCAACATGCTTATAGCCGAGGCGGCAGTCGTAGGACGCGAACTTACATGTGCCGTATATTTCAACGGTGTAGAGAATGTGGCGCTTCCTGTCATAGAAATCATTACGGAAAACGAATTCTTCGATTATGAGGCCAAGTATCAGGGTCATAGCCGCGAAGTATGTCCTGCGCAGATTCCTGATGCTCTCAGAGATGAGATCCAGACAGTTTCAAAGAAGATATATGCTCATCTGGGATGCGCCGGTCTTGTCCGTATGGATTATATAAGTTCAGAGGAAGGCCTTTATTTCCTTGAGGTGAATACGATCCCAGGAATGACCTCGGCTTCACTCGTACCGCAGATGGTGCGCGCGTCAGGCATGTCTATGACTGACTTCCTCAATACTGTAATAGAGAATTCATAATGCTGCTCAGGGACCTTGTCAAGGAAGGTACGGACCTGATCTCGTCCATTTATCCTGAAAGGGAGGCTCGTGAGATGGTGTATGCCTGCATGGAGTCTCATCTGGGAACGAGCCGTCATACTCATATAATAGAACCATATTATGAGGTGTCGGAAGAGGAGGTGTGTCTTATCCGTAGCGATTTTTCACGCATGGCCTCAGGAGAGCCGATGCAGTATGTGCTGCGGAAGGCGTATTTCTATGGAAGAGATTTCAATGTGACTCCTGATGTCCTCATTCCCCGTCCTGAAACGGAAATCCTGTGCCGGACAGTGATAGAACGTATGTCTGGTGATACAGGCTGCCGTATACTTGACATGTGTACCGGCAGCGGGTGCATTGCCTGGACGCTGGCACTTGAGCTGACTGGTTCCGAGGTTACGGCGGTCGACATATCGGAAGGAGCCTTGAAGGTTGCGGCAGGTCAGGACTTTTCTGACGAAATGTCTGCCACGGGAGCATCTGCTCCATCTTTTCTCAAGCGTGATGTCCTTGATGTCTCAGTCGATATGCCGGGGCAATATGATGTGATAGTCAGCAATCCTCCTTATGTGATGGAGTCCGAGAAGGCTCTCATGAGAAAGAATGTCCTTGATCATGAACCTCATCTTGCTCTCTTTGTGTCTGATGATGATCCCCTTGTTTTCTATCGTGCGGTTGCGGAATGGGCTTTGCAGCTGCTTAATCCGGGAGGTTTCGGGATAGTTGAAATCAATGAGGCCCTTGCGCCTGAAACAGAAGAAATATTCCGTTCACTTCGTTTCAACGACGTCCGGACTATCGCTGATCTTAATGGCAAGGACCGCTTCGTGTCATTTACGAAGTCATAGTTCCACGTGTTTCCGTGGAACAATTTGTTCGGAATTTTATAAAAATCAAACAAATTTCTATGATAAAAACGCCTTTGGAGGTTGCTCCAATGGCGTTTTTTGTATTTATCCGCGTACTTTTTTGTTACGCGGATAATCATATGGAACTTTGCAGCAGTAAAAAATTACAGTAATGAAGATCATAGGAAGAATACCATTATCTGTAGCGGTGACGCTGCTGTCGTTTGCATCTTGTGAAATCATAGACAATGATACGGACAAACATGTAGACCAGTATGACAGCATATCCCTCGAGTCAGTGGCCGAGATTCTTTCCTGTCTGCCGATGCACGGGGAAAACCTTCATGAGGTCCATAAAGCCGTTTCCTCTTCATCCGTGAACGGATATGATGAGGAATATACCATGACGTCTCTTTTTGCCTGTCCGGGTGCCGGAGTGGGCGAGGATGAAGTGCTGTCTAGGTCTCCGGAGACGTTCCAGACTCCTCTGAGAGATCTGATAGAGGATTATGTACGGTCTTCAGGGCATACAAAATCAGTCGGAGCCATATCGGATCCTGACAGGTGGCTGGATGCAGTGTCTTCATCGGACATACAGATTTATTGGCCGTTTTCAGACAGATGGGATGGAGAGACATTTCCCGTCATCACATTCGATCCTGAAAACAATTCAGAAATCAATGTAGGATATAGGTTGGCAGTAGACAATGATGGCTCCCGTCGTGTTGAGGAGGTGCTGGTTGATGAGGAGATGGCGGAAGAGGTTCCGGTATGGGTAGTGAACAGAAACTCGGATGCCGGCTATACCACTCTGGAGCAGTTGAGGAGGGAAGATCCTGATTGGGGAGAGGGTGGCGGAACCATCATTGTCAATCCTGCTCATCGGATGCAGAAGACGAAGAATGGCGATGAAGAACCTGTCAGATCGCTGATCCTGCGGGATTTCACAGCTATGAGAAACTATGACACATGGTTTGCAGGTGCCTCTGAATTTTTCGTCAAGACCGGCTCGCTGGAAGATTTCACGGCTTCTACGGAAGCTGAGCTGAGGCTCTATTCGCCTTCGATAACGGACTTTGTCATAGTCGTGAAGAGAAGCCAGGTCGGTGAGCCTCTTCCGTTCAATGCGATGCTTATATCGGAATGGACATCACAGCTTCAGAACTGTGCCTTTATGATAACAGAAGATGACGGAGGTACGATAGACGAATGGTCCTGCACTGCTTTGGTGAGAGTGGCTTCCAAGAGTTATGGAGTAGAAATAAAGATTCCTTTCCATTCGCGTGACGACATAGTGTGGCGTGGACAGCTTACCGGCAGATGGCTGGAGTCAGTGAGCAGCCAGAAGGGGAACTTTGGAGATGTTTCCTTGACCTTCGAGGTTGTTGAATATTAGCCGATGACGGTCATCTCGCAGTTCCTGCAGTCAAAATGCAGGGCAAAACGCTGACCGTTGTTCAGGAGGAAGAGCGGGCCGCTGTCCTTGGCTTTCTGATGCACCGGACACATGCCGAGTTCATATCTGATGCAGTATCGTGTGCGCATGAGTTCGGCACCCTCCCTGTGGGTGAGTTCGTATGCCTTTTCACAGGCCACGACACCTGCCTCCTTGTAAAGCTCCTCTGAAAGCTTGTTCGAGATATTCTGTTTATAGGAGACCTTCTGATCATAATATGATTTTGCCTTGTCCCCTTTTATTCTACAGTTCAGGAGGTCTCTTTTGA
>SUYV01000043.1 GCA_015060255.1 Bacteroidales bacterium
AAATGTACAAACTTTTATTATCAATCTGTACAAAGTTATCCTCAACACAAACTCCAATCAAGTTCATATTGGTTCATCTTACTCATAAGCTTCCAGCTGATCTGCGAGTGCAGGCCAGTTGGACTTATAGACATCGACCAGAACAGCCGGAACATAAATCTTGAAAGAAGGATTGGTATGTGTGAACACATCTTCACCAAGGGTTGGAGGAACTGCTGAAGATATATAGACCGCCTTAAGGTCCGAGCAGCCATAGAAGGCTCTGTCACCGATTTTATCTACCTTGCGCGGTATCGTCATTTCAGGAAGGCTGGCACACCCGTAAAAGGCTTCCGCGCCGATATAGTAATCCTCTTCCATACCTTTCTCGAATGTAAACGATCTGAGGCTGCTGCAGTTCTTGAATGCCATTTCAGGAACAAAGGTGGTTTTCGTCACTGCCGTTTCCAGACCGGTACAGCCCATGAAAGCACATTTCCCCTGTATGATTGCATCCGTTTCCCGCAGCGAAACGCAGTTCATGAACATCTCATCACTGACGGTCCAACCATTCATTCTTATATTCTTGAGGTTATGGCAATCCTTGAACATTCCCAGCCCCGGACGTTGATAACCTCCAGAATACGGCAGAATGGCATTTTCCAGGGAGGATCCTTCGAAGAGATATGGGGGCAAATGAGAAACATTGACAAAGAAACCCAGCTCATCAAAAGACGTAATTCCTGACACATCAAAGCATTCGGGAGCGAACTCAGTCACAGCCACGGCTTCCTCATAGGAGAGTTCCCCGTCTCCGTTTCTATCCCATAAACCGACACACTGCTGCTTTACGGCAGGACACTTGAAGTCAATATTTTCCAGATAGGAGTGCTGGATGATTTCCAGACGCAGCACTCCACCGCTTTTGTTGAAATCGACATGACACGACCTGCTTTTAAGGGTTTCATTCTCATCAACCGAACAGTTCAAATGCCCGTTCCATTCTCCCAGTGCATGGAACCAGCCGTCTCCACCTTCAGGCCATGCTCCCTGCCATGGGTAAGCGAAATCCAGATGAACATGGGGCATCTCTATTGTATCGCGATCGAAAACAGGCTCAGGTTCTGGATCAGGGACTGGATCAGGATCAGGATCAGGCTCAGGATCAGGCTCAGGCACATCCGGCGATCCGTCGGTGTCCGATGTCACAAAACTGTTCCATTCCGAATACAGGACATTCCGGCCGTTTGTGACACATGCCTTATAGAAATATTCCGTAGATTCCCTCAGTCCGGTCACCCTGCAGCTGAATCTGTACTGCCCAACCTCCGCCGGCACACTGCTCATTGTCTCCTCAGGCCCGTTTCCATAAATAAAACTGCATTTAAAGGTTCGTAGGGCTCCTGAAGATAGCGTTGCTGAAATATCACATCCTGTCCGTCGACTTCGTGGGAAAGCGACTGTATCGTAAGATTGAAGGCCTCAGGTTCAGGAACAGATGCACAAGAAGACATAGCACACATCAACAGGATGCCTGCCAGCACAGCACAAAATATTCTTAAACGCAATATCAGCTTCATAACCGGGCAATTTCAGAAAGTTATCAGAAGATCAAGTCCTCCGGATTATGTTCTTTGGCCGATAAAAACATCACATTATACACAGGAGCATAAGTAACATTGTTGACTACTCTTATCTCCCTATCGTCATTAAGAACCAATGCAGATGATATATGATAGTCCAGTATCTTCATAAGATTATCCAAAGCACTATGCTTCGTATAATCTTTACCCGACTTCACCTCTACCGGAAGAACACTTATGGTATTATGATCATCAATCAGGAAATCAACCTCTCCCTTTGATCTGTTGTCATAGTAGAACAACTTGTATCCATGAGAGGCAAGCTCTTGAGCAACTGCATTTTCATACACAGATCCAAGATTGATACTTCTCATATCATTCAAGACGGGTCTGACATTATTGCCATAGAGGATCCCTGTCAGCAGGCCCACATCATTCAGGTATAGTTTGAGCAGATTCTTGGTGACCGACTCAGACAGAGGATACTTCGGATTTGATATGGCATGTGTCGCATGTGTTATACCTGATGTTATCAGATACTCGAACTCCTCCTCATATCTGCTATACCGATCCCCCTTCTTACCTTGTATTTCCTTTGCAATGATTCTCTTCTTCTGCTTCTCCATCTGCGAAGGAATCATTTCATATATTCTCCTGATGTAGAGTTTCTTCTGACTGTTTTTCTCATACTTTGACGCATCTGCAGCGTACATGGCACGTATAGAGTCCTGAACTTCGCGTACCTTCACGATATTGTGCGTCTCCAGATAAATATTGACCGCATCAGGCAATCCGCCTACGAGCAAATACCTTCGGAAAAGGTCAATCATCTTATTGTGTTGCTCTATAGATAAACTTTCCCGCTTCTCAAACTTATCTTTCAATGATGCTATTGCATCTGAACCAAATCCGTTCGCAATAAGGAACTCCTCAAAATCCAGCTGGAACATCTGCTTCATGATAACGCTACCGACAGGAATAGAGGTCGTACTATTCAGAGTCACCCCCAGCAGACTGCCGGACGAAATGAAACGATATCTTCGGTCTTCGCGAAGGAACTTAAGCATAGTCAGATATTGAGGGTACTCCTGAATCTCATCAAGAAATACAAGGGTGTCTTCATACGTGTTCAGCTGCTGGCCAGCCACCATTCCGAGAGTCAGATAAAAGTCCTCTTTCTTGTGGATATTCTCAAATATCTTATCACCCTCCTTGTCTTCGGCAAAATTGATTTCCACATAGTTCTTGTAAACCCTTTTTCCGACGGTGCGAATGATATATGACTTACCAATCTGACGAGCTCCATCAAGGAGTAAAATCTTGTCAGAATCCGACCTCAAATGTTCCTCAATATAACTACCGATCTTCCTATACAACATACCGTAACACTTTTCAATACATTTTACATGCACAAATATACACTTTTCAAATAAAACCAGCACATAAAATATACATTTTTCAAATTTTCAAGGTCAAAAAGAACCCCTCCTGCACCGGGAATCGGTTTGGAGGGGTTGGTTAAATATCGTGACACAATTACAAATTCGTGATGGCAGTTACGATCTGACCGATAAGCGCGCTATTGGTCAGACCCCTGACATGAGGATTAGGAAGATACACTGTGGTTCCAACCACCTCGATATCTTTACCACATATATTGAAGCTGCCCTTATAGATTGTATACTTCTTACCGTTCAAAGAAATTTCACCTCTTTTTTCAATTGTCTTTGAGTCCTGAAAAATTTCACAGAACTGAGCGAGACTTGTACGTCCGACTATTGAAATACCCTTCACGTCATTATGTTGGACAATGTACTCAATCAAATGTCTCGTAAAACCATGTCCCCATTTCAAAATGCCTTGAAATGAAGATCGTTTGAGTAATGAAACGAATTTCTTTGATGTAGCAAAAGGCAAAGCATCTACATGCACTATCTCTGCATCAGGAGAGTAATATCGCCTTGCAAACTCACGTATCGGATTAAACCATTGATTATATGGTTGATTATCAAAATACCGGTTGTAGTCATCACACAAGGTACTGATATTCTTACCTGCAGCTGATTTCGGAAACCGGGTGACAGATTTTGAGAATTCCTTATCTGACGGGTTACTGCCAAATGTAATAATCTTTGCCTTGTCACAACATAGGTCGCCAAACCATACTATAGGAAACGTTCTATTCAGACCGTTCTCAAAAAGCTCGGGGCGCTCTCTTACAGTCTTTCGGTACTTGTCAATAGCTTCTTGAACTAGAGCAAGTCTTGCAACGTTTATGTCTGAGCCGCTGATGATGTCATCAATACTGTGAGTGCAGAACTCTTTCAAAGTATCCATAATATGAATGATTTAATTTCTATTCTTTTAGACAACGGACAGACATACTGTACGAACGTGGACGAGTGTACGACGGGTTGCCACCAGAAATATTGAAGTATAAGCAGTAAGAGCCTAGGCTATTATTATCTTTATCGGGAGCACAAGACCAATAAATTCCGCGACTACCTACTTCGTTGAGACTGCTGTCGCGATAACCAGAAAGAGGATACCATATGGTTTCATCTTCACCAAACATACTTGAAAAGTTCACTCCTTCCGCAGAACTATTCCATAGACCACTTGTATCTAATGAGGAAGACATGCCAGATGCCTTCGCCCAAACATTATCATCTCCACCGTCAGGAACACGCCAACCGGACGGGCATGGATCGTAGATGGTCTTAACACTATCCCATGATCCTTTTGCCAAGTTCATACCGGTATAGAATGTCATGGGATTTTCTTCTGCCAAAGTAAGAGAGCCGGACGAGGAGACATTCCATGTTCCCGTTGACACAGCAAGAACAGATTCGGATATTGACGATGATCCCATAAACGGATCCTTACGTCCCCACTGATAAAGAAGCCCAAGCGCTCCGACATCGCCAGGAGTTGCAGAGGTAGCACCGAGGTTACGGTCCATCATTGTGCCGGCATCATTGTAATAAACCTGCTCAGTCCATCCCTCTTCAGCGCACCAGATATGCCAAGACCAAAGGATTGTGCCCTTTGAGTTCTTTGCCGCAATCACAGCGTTACCTTCTCTGAAAGTTTCCGGAGTAGAGAAACATATATAGCCATCCTTATATGATGCAGCCGCGATCAAGTCTCCAACATCCGGCATCTCATCTGTTCCGAACGACTCCCAAAGCACCTCAACCGTCTTAACATTACCTACTGTCGCATCGGTATTACCTATAACAGCCTTAAACTTATAGTCACCTGCCTGCTGAACAAGATAGCAGTTTGCTGTTCCAGCTGCAGAAAGGTCTGTGTAAACAGTATCATCTCCTGAGTCTCCAGAATCATCGCCACCTTCTTCGTCTTCACCGGAATCACCGTCTTCAGGATTGTTCCAGTCCTCTATCTCGCAACCGATCTCCACCTTGATTGCAGTGGTGGATGTATTCATCGTTGCGGTATAGGTGTATGCAACTCCAGGACGAAAGTTGAAAGAGTCTTCAAGCAGATACGAAACGCTCTTAGAATTGATCTCAAGGAGAGGCACTGAAGATTCAAGCATCTGCGGCACTACGATAGCCTCATACACAACAGCCTTGACGTCATCATAGGTCCTGATACCGAGATTCCGCATCTTGATTGATTTCGCCCCGCTATATGGATCTTTGACTACCGAACCCTTTTCCAGGTCGATTCGGGCATTGCTTATAGTGCTATGAAGATGAATTGTAGCATCCTCCGGAAGCGAGCCGATATAATCCTCACCTGCCACAAGCCTTACTGTCAGCTTGCTCATCAGGTGCTGCATAGGAAGAGCCACTGGACCACCGGACCGGGCTACTCCTGCTGCCTTTGCCCAAAGGAAGTCAGAAGCCTCATAGCCAGAGCCGTCCTGATCGGTAGCAAGTTCAAAATAAAGATCGTTCACATCCGACACAGTCTCATAATAAGGATAATAAGCATAAACGTCTGACTTTCCATCGCCCCAATAAATTGTCTGCTCCGGAGTCCAGACAGAGCCGTCAAAGGTTACAAGAGAGTTGTTTGCCCTGTTGCCTGACACCTGCAGGGGCATCGGGGTTACGTCATCCACATAGTCAGTAACATAGAGGCCAATCTGGTCTGCGGTTTCAAATGTTCCTGCGCTTACTTTTGTCTGCACTCCCGGAGCCACAAGATTGAATCGCATGACATCGTCTACTACAGGAGGCACAAGCTCAACGGCATTTTCCTGGCATGAGGTAAATGTCAGGGCCATCAATAGTGGTATATATATTCGTTTCATTGTTCTACGCTTTTAAAATTCTGATTTCTTGAACGTCGGCTTTTCTCCCATGAACTTCGGTGGGATCTGGTCGAAGCGTGACGAGGCGTTCGTATTTTCTTCTGACCACATCCATCCCTTTGTCGTTACAGACGGAAGAGACTCATTGTCGTTCGCCTTGAAGTCCTCAAACGAGTATTCCTCTCCTGCATACTTCTTGATTCTCTTAACCATCGCCTCACGGGAAATGGCATTATAATAAGGAATATTATTATTCATACAACTTGTAGGTTCACTGCGGAATACGCCTCTTGTATGCATATATGCACCCTCATAAACATCCACGATATTCGAATATTGAGAATCAAAGATCATATGAGACCAAGGAACATCCTGCATGCTTCCGGTCAGCGATATATTTTCATAAAATCCATAAGAATGCATCTGTACCACAGGATCAGGTATACATCCAAACGGGCATGCTTGAAGAAACGAATTATGATATATATACTCATCCGCAAGTTTTCCGAATCCATGGCCTCCTGCCTCGTGGTGTACAAGACCGCGGAAGTCATACGGAGCAGGATCCTCACTCATCGGCACAACTGCCACAGCTGATCCATCGCCCCACATATAACAAAGGCCGCTATAGTCCGAACTATTCTCAACCATAATGATAAGCGTACGTGCCACATCGTCATCAATCGGTGCAAGGCAGGCAGCAGCGAATGTGGTGTCAAAGTCAGGAGACACTCCCTCGTTAAGAGTATACTGGCTACCGAAACGAGCCTCACGGATAGTATTGGCAGTTCCCATTCCGCTGTCAGCAGACATTCCGAACACTCCATAGACATTGAAATAATCCTTATATGTCAGATATGGCTCAATATCGAAGAAATAACCATAAGCCTCCTCCATCGCTGAAAGATATTTCCCTTCACTGATATCCTTTGCATCAAAGCAGTCTCCCATAAGTACTATGTTGACTCCGGCGCCAACAGTCGCTTCCTGGAGCGTCACGACATCTCCGTCGCCATACTCGTAGTCATACTGCTCGACTGTCATTGTGCTACGGTACTCCTTATCATCAAGGAGGAAGACTACTTCTCCTGTTCTATCTTCACTGCCTGATGCCAATTCAGAAACAGTTACAGTCACCTCTACCTTGCCCGTTCCCGAAGCAGGATTGACAGCCACCCAATCAGGCTTGCTTTCCACGGACCAGTTCTCTCCGGCAGGAGCACGGAGAACAAAGGTCTTTGACTGCTCATCATTGAGAGTCCTGAAAAGGCTTCGACTAATAGAAAAGTCCCTATGTGCGGCTATCCTCTTGAACTCACTCCAGTTGCTTGCGTTTTTGTAAAGATTGACAGATGCCTCCGGCACCTCAAGTGTGAAGTTATCTTTGGCAACTCCATTGAAAGAGTTTGAATTAATTGTCGGAGGATTTTTTGCTTCGCACACAATGGAATTTATATAATAGCAGTTTTCAAATGCTGATGACTCAATAACCTCTACATCCTCATGTAGCTTAACACCCTCAAGGCCAGTACAACCACTAAACAAACCAGAAGAGACAGCGACAATGTTTTTAGGAATCTCCACCACACCGCTTAATCTCCAACAACCGCGGAACACACCTGACCCCAATGATATAAGTTCTGATGGAAGAATCAAAGTACCATTAAACAATGTTCCTGAAAATGCAGAGTCACCTATTATTTGTACACTTTCCGGAATATGGAGTTCGCCCTTAAGATTTGTGTTGTTAAACGCCGCCGATTGAATCTCCACCAAAGCTTCAGGAAGAGTCAGTGTACCCGTAAATCCACAATTTTGAAAAGTGTATTTATGTATCTTTGTAATCCCATTCGGTATAACCAAAGATCCGCTAAGGTCCGAACATTGATTAAAAGCGGATTCTCCTAAATGCTCCAAATCATGAGGAAAGACAAGATTACCTTTAATCGCCGAATTTGCGAATGCATTATCACCAATCTTCTTCAAGGATTCAGGAAATGTAATCTCACACATTAAAGATTTGCAAGAATAAAACGCGCCAAAGTACTCACCTTGAGAGCCACGACCTATATTTATATATTCGCTATCAGCATCGTAGCCACTACCGATCGCCTCCAATGTAGATGGGAATATCACATTAGTAATCTTGGTAGAATTAAAGCCTGAGACATATTTCAAGCCTTCCGGCAACAGAACTGTACCTGTCAAGGAGGTTTCACCAAAAGCGCGTTTGCAAATCGCCTCCAATTTATCGGGCAGGACACATTTTACTAATGTGGTCTTACCAGTTAATGCGCCCTCTGGTATAGCATACACCCCATCAACCACACTCTCCACCTCCTTAAGATTAAGCCTCTGAAGCGAAGTCATCTTACTTCTCATGAAAGTATAGTCCTCAGTGGTTATCTTTCCTGTCAGCTTCAGATTCTTGATCTTCGTCGGATCCATTTCAAGACGCTCAACGACAGTCTTTTCAAGGCCGCCAGGCACGGCATTATGCACCACGACATACTCTCTTGCATCATCTCCATGAGACACATTATCCGCTTCCCAAGCCGTGATGCTGACACCTGTAAGTTCTACTTCATACTCTCCTGTATCGGGCTTCTTGCTGACACTAAGGTCATAGGTCGTAATCTTACCCGGGAGGTACTCAGTGTCTACTTCTCTCACATAGTGACGAGGACGTCCGTCGATGGTCAAGGTCAAGAGGGTCTGGCCTGCTGCCACTGTCTGAGGGACAACAATTGCCCTGAACTCATCGTAATCCTTCATCGGCACAATGCCAGTAAGAGGGACATCGCCCTCCGGAGTCACGACTCCCGTCGCAAGGTTTATCGTCGATTTACGGATGGTGTTCGTCACCAGCACCTCCTTAGTCACCGCTGCATACTCCGCTGCATCATCCCAACCGGTTCCTTGTGAGAATCGCACACGCGCCGACGACATCTGATGACGGAACGTAAGAACAATCTTCGAGGCCGTCGGGGTCACGTTCTTTGTATTTGCCCAAAGGAAATCGGACGCCTCGTAAGCAGCCATCTGACCATGTTCCGCACCCTTTGACTGGTCACGAGCCACCTCAAACGGGTACGCTTCGATTGACGATGGATCAGCATATGGATAGTAGCCATAGAAGTCTACATTTGTTTCATTATCCTTATAATAGATATCATATTCTGACACCCATTCACCATTTTCGTCGTAATGGAACTTGACATTATCTGCCTGGTTGTCTTCCAGCTTGAGAATGCCGGGAGTTTCACCATCATAGTTGACCAGATAGACTCCGACTTCATCACCAGTGCAGAATCCGTCTGTAGTCACCTTGGTCGCAGGTTGCTGATGGATGTCGCCATATATCTGTACCTTGTAGGTTTCAGACTGCGGAACGTCCGGTTCCACTTTCATTTCTTCAAAGCTACAGCCAGACATCATCAACATAGCTGCAACCGACATGATGTAAAATAGTCGTTTCATATTTTATCTGTTAATTATATCTCTCCTGAAATTTTGTCGCCTTCCTCCCAATCTACAAGCGGAATATCCTCAAATGTCAGCCCCGCATCCTTTCCTGCAAATCTGGATACGACACCACGTCCCAATGTATATGACTTTGAATGCCTGTATGATGCACATGAAGAATCCTTATAATATGTAATGGTCATACCCTCCGAGAATGTACCAGGGAAAACAACAAGATAATAATGAATTCCCGGAACAAAGTAGCCTCCGTCTGGGGCATACATCTTAAGTTCTGTCTCACCTGATATGACCTCATGCACCACTGGTGTCGTGTCCATTGACACACTGACTTTACCTGCTATGATTTCATTGTTGTTACCGGCAAATGTCACATACCTGATGTCCGGAGCTGTCACACTGAATCGGAAGCAGCCACAAAGGTTATAGAATGACATATAGAAGTTTCTGGATCTGGCAATCTGCGGGAAAAGTGCATTTGCGAAAGTATTTTCTGCAGCCGGCTGGACAGCGGGAAGAGTCAAGGTGACATAAGTTCCGTCACATGTATTATCCTCATCGTACGGATATATGCCCCACAGGCTTGTATCATCATCCAGTCCTTCGCCTCCGCCGGTAACCACATCGATGGAACCTTTGAACTGAGCGACTTCTCCGGACTGAGAAGTCACGAACTTACTGCTTTCAGAAGCTCCGAAGAAGACATTTATCGCATCACCAGAAGTCCATGTTATACTTAGAGATCCATCATCAATGACATTCCTGACCTCAGGCACGCCTTCAGATGACGCATATATAGTAACTATTTCCGAATCAGGGTCTTTCATAGACACCTTATCCTCGTGTACACACGACAAGAAGGCCAGAACAGAAATGCTGGCCAATACAATTGATTTTTTCATATTTACCGATTAAAGATCATCACCTAAAATACCGTCTTCACTCTCGCCTGGCTTCAATGATGAACCACATAGAACCCCTTCACAAGCCATTTCGATACATTCCATGGCCGGTGCCTCATAATATACTACATCCTTTTTGACATTCATACCATTTATTTTTAAAACAACGGACAAAAATAATGTGAACCCGACCGGCAGTCAAGTTCACATTGGTTCATTGCTTGAATAAAAACAGATATCCCTACACTAATTCATCTCGTTCGTGGAGATCTTTTACACGAAGCTGGGTATTTGCTGTGCCGCGATAATAATTCTCTACGATAGAGTAGCATACGTCAATAGGATTGCCAGACTTGATATGGTCGAAGTAATCGGCCATATTGAATGCTATGGCTGAAATATGGTGGTATGGATGTGATTCCTGAATAAGTTCCAGCTTGAGGTGTCCGCCTTCTACTCCAACCTTTCTTCCCATGCCGTTGTCATACACATTATCAGTACGGAATACTGGGGCATTGTTGCCAGGTCCGAACGGCTGGAACTGCTTGAGTATACGCAGGAACTTCGGAGTTATCTGAGAGAAGTTCAGCATTGCATCCACATCCACTACAGGAGTCTGCATTTCAGGAATTATCGCCTGTGAGATGAACTTCTCGATTCTCTCGCAGAACGCCGGCAGATTCTCCTCCTTCAAGGTGAGACCGGCAGCATAAAGGTGGCCTCCGAAGTTTTCCAGAAGATCAGAGCAGCTTTCAATGGCATCATAGAGGTCAAAGCCATGCACACTTCTCGCCGATCCTGTCACCAGACCACCCTGGGACTGTGTGAACACTATGGTAGGTTTGTAGAAGGCCTCCACAAGACGGGACGCCACGATTCCGACCACTCCCTTATGCCATTGCGGATTATATACGATTGTAGCATTGCCGCTGGAGAGACAGTTTCCGGACTCTACCATTTCGAGAGCCTCCTGGGTGATCCTGCGGTCAATGTTCTTCCTCTCGTTATTATGTTCGTTGATTTCAGTTCCTATCCTGATTGCTGTCTTTGCATCTGATGCTGTGAGGAGCTCAACTGCAATGCGGCCTGTCTCCATCCTGCCTGCCGCATTGATTCGCGGACCAATTTTGAAAACGATGTCATCAATGGTCAGATGACCAGGCTCAAGTCCTGAAAGCTGAATCATGGCCATAAGTCCCTGGCGGGGACTTACATTGAGCTGCTTGAGGCCGAAATGTGCAAGGACCCTGTTCTCGTCAGTCACAGACACAAGGTCAGACGCTATGCTGACTACCAGAAGATCAAGAAGCGGAATCAGCGTATCGAAAGCGATGCCGAACTTCTGTGAATATGCCTGCACGAGCTTGAATCCTACACCGCAGCCTGAAAGGTCATCGAAAGGATAATGGCAGTCCTCCCTCTTCGGATCAAGTACTGCTACAGCCTTCGGAAGTTCGTCCTCAGGAAGATGGTGGTCACAGATGATCATGTCTATGCCCTTCTCCCTTGCATACTCCACCTTTTCATTGGCCTTGATGCCGCAGTCCAAGGTTATTATGAGGCCGAAGCCGTTTTCCGCAGCCCAGTCGATGCCTTTATACGATACTCCATATCCTTCATCATATCTTTCGGGAATATAGAAATCGATCGCTTTGGTGAGATGCCTGAAGAAAGAATATACAAGAGAAACCGCAGTCGTGCCATCTACATCATAGTCTCCGTATACAAGAATCTTTTCACCGGAAACAACTGCATTACGAACCCTCTCGACAGCCTTGTCCATGTCCTTCATCAGGAACGGATCGTGAAGATCGTCAAGGCTTGGACGGAAGAATGAACGTGCCTGTTCGAATGTAGTGACTCCCCTCTGGACAAGAAGCTCCGCAAGGACCGGATCGACTCCTAATTCAGAAGCAAGCTGCCTGACTCTCTCTGAGTCAGTAACTTCTCGCAATTTCCATATCTTTTCTACCGCCATAGCATACAAAGATATGGATTTTTTTTCATTCATGGCAGTACTTAAGATTATTTATGTTAAATTTGTGGGATTTTTGGAATAAACAATAAAAGAGATATAACTATGAGCATTATGGACCTCAACGAGCAGGAGCTGTTCAGAAGAGAATCGCTCGCAAAGCTCAGAGAACTCGGAATCGAGCCTTATCCGGCACCACTCTACCCTATCAACACATCTGCAGCGCAGGTGAAGGCTGAGTACGACGAGGAGAAAGGCAACTTTCAGGATGTAGTCATCGCAGGCCGCATCATGTCAAGGCGCATCATGGGTGCCGCATCATTCGGCGAGCTGCAGGATGAGACAGGCCGCATCCAGATCTATGTCAACCGCGACGAGATCTGCCCAGGTGAAGACAAGACCATGTATAACACAGTATGGAAGAAGCTCCTCGACATCGGTGACATCATCGGCATCAAGGGATTCGCCTTCATCACCAAGACCGGCCAGCTTTCGATCCATGCCAAGGAGCTGACACTCCTCAGCAAGTCTCTCCGCGTCCTCCCTATCGTGAAGGAAAAGGACGGTGAGGTGTTCGACGCATTCTCTGATCCTGAGCTCAAATACAGACAGAGATACGTAGACCTGATCGTAAACCCTCAGGTACGCGATACATTCATCAAAAGGAGCCAGATCGTGGCTACAATGCGTGAGTATTTCAACGAGGCAGGATGCCTTGAGGTGGAGACACCTATCCTCCAGAGCATCCCAGGCGGTGCTACAGCACGTCCGTTCATCACTCACCACAACGCTCTCGACATTCCTCTATACCTCCGCATCGCCAACGAGCTCTACCTCAAGAGACTCATCGTCGGCGGATACCACGGCGTATACGAGTTCGCAAAGGACTTCCGCAACGAGGGTATGGACAAGACCCACAACCCGGAGTTCACCTGCATGGAGATCTATGTAGCATACAAGGACTATATCTGGATGATGGAGTTCGTAGAGAAGCTCCTCGAGAAGATCGCTCTCAAGCTCCACGGCAAGACAGAGGTTACAATCGGAGAGAACCAGGTTGACTTCAAGCCGCCGTTCCGCCGCCTCCCTATCCTCGAAGCCATCAAGGAATATGCAGGAGTTGATGTAGCAGGCATGTCAGAGGACGAGCTCCGCGAGACCTGTAAGAAGCTCCATGTGGAGACAGACCCTTCATTCGGAAAGGGCAAGCTCATCGACGCAATCTTCGGAGAATACTGCGAAAAGCATCTCGTGCAGCCTACATTCATCACAGACTATCCAGTGGAAATGTCGCCGCTCACAAAGCGCCACCGCACAAATCCTGACCTCACAGAGCGTTTCGAGCTCTTCGTATGCGGCAAGGAGCTTGCGAACGCATACAGCGAGCTGAACGACCCGATCGACCAGTACGAGCGCTTCCAGGATCAGCTCAAGCTGAAGGACAAGGGAGACGACGAGGCTATGTTCATCGATATGGACTTCGTACGCGCACTCGAGTACGGTATGCCTCCTACATCAGGACTCGGTATGGGAATCGACCGTCTGACAATGTTCATGACCAACTCCCCTACCATCCAGGACGTCCTCTTCTTCCCGCAGATGAGACCGAAGAGTCTTTAACATCAGACATATATGAAAAAAGATGCACCGGATTTTTCCGATGCATCTTTTTTATATCCTACAGATTGATTCTAAGTCCTGCTCGGGCTGTAAACATGAATTCCCCGCCATTGCGATATGTATTTATATCACCTTCGTTGAGATTGAATCCAAGATCCGGTTCCAGATAAAGACTGAATCTGCTGTTTACGTTATACTGGACACCCACTGCTGCACCAAGTGAGTAAAGCATATTGTATTCATGCAGTCTTTTATCGCCGCGCTTGGCATATATGCATCTGTCGATCTGTCCGCCTATGCCCATATACATACCGAAGTGAGGACGGTCTACAAGCATCCAGTCAAAGCGTACAGGGATTCCCAGATAATGGGCACTCTGCTTTTCCGTCACGGTAGAACCATCCGTATACTCTGTCTTGAAGGATGAGTTATACAGGGTATAGTCAAGACCTGTATTTATTGAAAAACGTCTGGTCAGCTTGAATCGTGCAGATACGCCGTATGACACAGGAAGATGATGTGTCTCCGAGGACGACTTCACCTTTCTTCCTCTCCTGGACATAGGAACAGTCTCAGGTGTATAGAAACCTGAAGTATCCACAGGGTTATTAGCCTCCGGCGGATCGATAGTAGGGGCCATATCCATAGCCTTCGGAAGAATCGTTCCACCGGCGATACCACCTGTGGCATATGCTCCGAGCGAAATCGTCACACGTTTCCTTCTTTCACGTAGTTCAGGCGCTTCCCGCTCTACATTCTCCTCCGCTCCCTCATACAGGTTCTCCGCAACAAACACCTCAGTCGGCGCAACAGCCGTATCTCGGACTACACTGATTTCTCCTTCCTTTGACTCGGCGACCAGATCATAATCTTCTGCTTCGACAGGCGTCGGCACTATCCTCAGCTGTTCCTGAACAGGAGCCACATCCTCAACCTCAGTATAGACCGGAACCTCCCGCAGAATCACTCCCGACTGAATCATCTCAGGCTGAACCACCTCAGGATCGCGGAACAGGAATATCACGACGGCCAACACCGCCGCAACAGATGCAGCCGCACCTGTCCACCACCACACAACTGCCTTCCTACGGCGTTGAGCGGCGGTGTATTTCTGCTGGACAACATCCCAGTCATCAGCAGGCAAGGACACTTCGATTTCCTTCAGTTCCTCTGCAAATATGTCTGTCCAGTCTTCCATTATCCGTTTCTTCGTATATATTCCTTGACGTTCTGCGCCAATTGTTCTCTTGCCTTGAAAAGCAGCGAAGAAGATGTCTTCTCCTTTATACCAAGCATTGCAGCTATATCCTTGTGGGAGTATCCTTCAATACAGAACAGATTGAATATGATCCTTTTGGTCTCAGGCAGCGCATTCACCATCTTCAGCAGTTCTTCTTTCGGCACTATCCTCAGCTGTTCCGGCGCGGGATCCGGTATCTTTTCCTGTCTGTCATCCAGCCTTTCGGTCTCGAACCGCCTTGACTTTCGCAAGTAATCGATCACATGATTCACCGTAACTCTGCACACCCAGGATTTCAATGTTCCAGTCGGTCTGTATTTCCCGATCGTATCAAATACCTTGATGATACTGTCATGCATAAGGTCCCTGGCCAGTTCCCTGTCTCCGACATATCTTATGCACAGCCCATAGAGGGAACCTGCATACCTGGTATACAGTTCCTTCCTGGCCTTGTCATCCCCGCGGGCACATGACTTCGCCAGTTCCAGATCCCCTATGTTTGCTGTCTCTCCCAAAATGTTTTCCGATTATATAACGTACGGTCCGAGAAAATACTTCCGCAAATATATGTAATAATTTTTCTACCTTTATGGAAGTATTCAAGCCAATGTTCCGTTATTTAGTCAAAACGTCATTACGAACAACATCATTGAACAAATGGACATCATCAAAGGCATAATTTCATTTACAGGATCCGTGCTGATCTTGTGTTCCTGCACAGAAAGGGAATACATCGACATATACGACAGTTCCGATGAGGCAGACGTATATACCATTGTACACAACGACATCATAGCGCAGACATTCAAGCATCTGGAACTCGCCGAAGTATTCAGCGGATATCAGGATATACGCTCGGATCGTGAAACGGCCAAGGCATATGTAGAAAAGTATTTTTATGCTTCCATGCTGTTCTACGAGATGATGCATGTTGATAATTGGGGAACCATAACTCTGGAACCTGACGGGAGCTTCATATCCGAGACATGGCATTGGAGAAGATTCTGGATAATGTTGGGGATGGAGCAGAAAGTGCACATCACTTCCCCGGAAGAACATGTATACTCATTCTCAAGCATATCAGACACCGGAACATGGACATGCACGGGAGAAATCGTTGACGACGTTGTCACCATATCAGAATTGACCTTCGCCTTCAAGGATAAATCCGGAGGCTATGCCAGGGTCGACCTTCTGTCACCGGTCACATCCCCTCTGTGCAAGAACCGGAAAAGAAAGAACGAGCCTGTATCCGGCAGCATACAGATCATCTATACATCTGATGTCATGGGCGAGGAATTCACAAGAAGATTCACCGTAACATTCCATGAGAAGGGCAAGACTCTGACACTGCAGGACGGCGTCATCAGAGAATTGGGGCCGGAAACGAACTACAATCAAATTTACGAATATTAACAGACAGGAATATGAAACGAATACTCATATATTTGGCAGCCATGCTCTTCCCCATCATCGTATCAGGGCAGGAAAGCACGCCGGA
The DNA here is from genome assembly GCA_015060255.1 of Bacteroidales bacterium. Lineage (GTDB taxonomy): Bacteria > Bacteroidota > Bacteroidia > Bacteroidales > UBA932 > Cryptobacteroides. The sequence continues at coordinate 16,569 of SUYV01000043.1, forward strand.
AAAGAAATATGACCATCAGATGAGATTCGGTATCGGAGGTTATCCGGTCACGGAATGGTTCATGTACAGCGTAAGCTGGTGCGACTGCGGTCCTATGCCCCCTTCCCTCAACAGAATCTATTGGGACTCAGAAAGTCCATTGTACTCGACCGGGCCGATCAGCGCAGAATTCTCCTGGCTTTTCAAGGACTGGTTCACCTTCTCACTGACTGCAGCCGTAAACGTGACTTGGGAGAACAGTTACGACTCGATCAACGGAAGGCGTACCGGCGTAGAAGTCGGAGCCCTTGCGTACGTAGTGCCACAATGCAGGTTCAACTGGCTCAGACGTGATCTTGTAAAGATGTACAGCTCCATCGGAGTCGGTTTCCTGGCTGGACAGGATATGTATGACGAATTTCTTATACTCCCCGTAGGGCAGGTCAGCCCTGTCGGAATAGAAGTGGGCAGGAAGGTATTCGGTTTCTGCGAATTAGGCATTGGAATGCTCTACACAGGCGCCAAGGCAGGAATAGGTTTCAGGTTTTAAAAGCAATTTATTTATGAAAAAAACTTTCATATGGATCATGTCTGCACTGACATTATGTTCGTGCAGTATCGACGGGCCTTACGAGACAGGACGTACCAGGGACAATCTGAATGCATATGCCAGGTATATGTTCAGCATATATGTAGTTGAACCGGCCTATGACATGGAGAAGCTTCTGATCCTGAACGACTACCTCAATGCCACGGAAGAGGAGAGACAGGATGAAAAGTTTGCCGAACTATGGGGTAATATCTACCACGAAGATGACGACAGCTTCTTTCTATACGATCTCGGGACCGTCCATACTGACGGAAAGTCGCTCACCGACCTTGAATCTAACTGGAGAGTGGAAAATTTAAAGCTAAGCAGAGAAGATGAAGACACGTGGATCATCGGAGACAAAGCCAGAACATACATCACGCTGGTGGGCAAGAATGACTCCGGCAAATACTGTCTTGAAGTAGAGACTCTGGTCACTGACAAGGCAAGGACATCAGAATACAACAATGACGAAGTCTATGCGACACTGTCCATGCCGGCTGGTCCTATGACAATCATTAATCCGACATCGGCCGTAAAAATGCATTATTCTTATGAAACTTATCCGGAAGGATATGGTTCAATGCACATCGAGTTTGAAAAGAATCATGAAATCGTAGACTGGGCCGAGCTCACATATACCGAAGACGGAATGCACATCATATGTACGACAAGTCTGGATTAGTACGGCATTTTTCACTATATTTGTAAGGTCTGGTACCAATTGTGCCAGACCTTAATTCATGGCTATCATCAAGGAACTCAAGGGCGACAGGCCCGTCATAGGAGAGCGCGCGTTTCTGGCGGAGACGGCGACGATCATAGGAACAGTAGAAATCGGAGATGACTGCAGCATATGGTATGGCGCAGTGCTTCGCGGAGACGTCGGAGCGATCCGCATCGGCGACAGAGTCAACATTCAGGACAATGCCGTGCTGCACGCGACCTATCAACAGTCGGAATGCATCATCGGGAACGACGTTTCGATCGGGCATGGGGCCAATGTGCATGGCTGCGTGATCGGCAACGATGTCATCATAGGAATGGGTGCCATTGTCATGGACCATACCGTAGTTCCGGACGGAACCATAATCGCGGCCGGGGCCGTAGTTCCTGCCAACCAGAAGCTTGAGCCGGGCATATGGGCAGGCATTCCTGCCCGCAAGATCAAGGACGGATCGGAAGCCATCCTGGCAAAAGCCCATGCAAACGCCGAGCACTATCTCCTCTACAAGACATGGTATGAATAAATTAATTATATTTGTACTATGAGAATCGAAAACATTACATCAGCACAGAACGCCAAGATAAAGGAACTGCTGGCTCTTCAGGAGAAGTCCAAGGAGAGGAGGAAGAAAGGGCTGTTTGTCGTGGAGGGAAGACGCGAGATCATTCATTGCGTGGAGGCAGGCTATGAGCCGCATACCTTCTTCATATGCCGCGACATCATCACTGAGAAGGAGTTCGACAGCATCATGGGAGCAGTGGAAGATAATTTCTGCGGCATGACGTGCCAGATCATAGAGATACCGCAGCACCTTTATGACAAGGTGGCATATCGCGGAGGCACCGAGGGCGTGATAGCAGAGATGCATTGCAAGGAGATGGCTCTTGACAACCTCAGGATGAAGGAGAATCCTCTCGTTGTCGTGCTGGAGTCAGTGGAGAAGCCAGGCAACCTTGGAGCCGTTCTCAGAAGTGCCGATGCGTCGGGCGTCGATGCAGTCATAGTATGTGATCCGCTGACGGACATGTACAATCCGAATCTCATCCGTTCGAGCATCGGAGCGATATTTACAGTTCCCGTAGCGACAGCGACTTCAGAGGAGGCAATTGCTTGGCTCAAGAACAATGGGATAAAGATATATACAGCCCAGCTGCAGGACTCCGAGTGGTATTATGACACGGATATGAAAGGAGGCACTGCAATTGTCATGGGCACGGAGGCGACAGGACTTACAGATGTATGGAGAAAGGCCGCCGACGCACATATCAAGATTCCTATGCTTGGCAGGCTTGACTCGCTGAATGTCTCGGTATCTGCAGCCATCCTCATGTTTGAAGCAGTAAGACAGAGAAACTCATGAAATTCGGTCTGATCGGACATCCCATAGCGCATTCGCTTTCCCCTGCCCTCTTCAAGGCGGGGTACGACGGCAGGTATCCATATGACCTTATAGAAACTCCTGACTTCGAAGAGGCGTATCAGATATTCCTGAATGAATATGACGGAATCAACGTCACCGCACCTTTCAAGGAACTTGCGGTTCAAAAGGCCGACATCCTTTCAGAAGAATGCAGGATAATCGGTGCGACCAACCTGCTGGTAAAGACCACTGAAGGCATAAAGGCATACAACTCCGACTACCTCGGCGTACGCCTCTGGCTTTCCGGTGCGGTTCAGGGGTTGGAAAGCGTGCTACCCCCCTGGCCGCAGGGGGCTGGGCCCACGAAGTGGGAGGGGTTCTTTCCAACCCCTGAACCACACCGGAAAGCACGTGTGCTGATCGTCGGGATCGGAGGAGCCGGTAAAGCTGCCGCGGCTGCGGCAGAATCACTCGGAATGGAGACCATACTGATGAACAGAACAATATATAGTGAGTACATCAAGCCATTGAGCCATTTCAGGGAGGAATTCCGCAAAGCTGACATTGTCATATATAATCTTCCGATAAGGATTGCCGAACTTGATTCACTCACAGCAGAAGACTTCTGTCCGGGAAAGCCGAAATACATTCTCGAAGCCAATTACCGCAATCCTTCTTTCGACAAATCATTGATAAAGAAGATGAAGGCAACAAATCCCGGACTATCATATACGGAAGGGCGGACATGGCTGTTGCTGCAAGCTGTAACAGGATATGAACTTTTTACAGGAGAAAAGCCAGATTTGGACAGAATGACAGCAAGTTTATAAGAAATTATCACTAACTTGCAGAGTTTTTGAGAAGTTACAAAAGAAACATACATATAATATGGTAAACAAAGTCATACTCATCGGCAACGTAGGCCAGGACCCTGAGGTCCGCTACACAGGCGATGTAAACAACAGTGCAAAGGTTGCAACGATCAGACTTGCGACGACAGAGAGATTCCGTGGGAGAGATGGAAATCTTCAGGAGCATACAGAATGGCACAACGTCGTAGTGTGGAGAAACACTGCAGATGTAGTGGAGAAGTATGTAAAGAAGGGCACACAGCTCTATATTGAAGGTCGTCTGCGCACAAGATCATGGGAGGACCAGACCGGCGCTAAGCGCTATACCACCGATATCGTTGCAGACACTCTGCAGCTGCTTGGAAGAAGGCAGGACAACCAGGCCCCACAGGGCGGCTACCAGACCCCTGGACAGACCAGTTACCAGCAGCCAGCATATCAGCAGCAGGCCCAGCCACAGCCTAAGCCAGTGATCGAGGAACAGCCTGATGATGATCTTCCATTCTAAGATATAAACAAGACTTACAGAATAAAATGAAACTTGACGTTGTACTTGGCCTCCAGTGGGGCGACGAAGGAAAAGGCAAGATTGTAGATGTTCTTGCAAACAACTACCCTGTTGTAGCACGTTTTCAGGGAGGTCCTAATGCAGGACACTCACTTCATTTTGACGGCAAGAGCTTTGTGCTCAGATCCATTCCGTCAGGAATCTTCAGAGATGATGCAAAGAACATCGTAGGAAACGGCGTGGTGCTCGACCCTATCACATTCAAGGGCGAATGTGACAACATCGTTGCAAAGACCGGCATTCCTGTTACGGAGCGTATTGTAATTGCTAAGAAAGCGCATCTCATTCTCCCTACACACAGGCTTCTCGATGCAGCTAATGAAGCTGCAATGGGTAAAGGAAAGATCGGATCCACACTCAAGGGTATCGGTCCGACATATACAGACAAGATAAGCCGTCACGGCCTTCGCGTAGGTGACATCCTCGCGCCTGACTTTGCTGAAAGATTTGCAAAGCTCCAGAACCGTCACATCACCCTGCTCAAGCAGATGGGTTATGAGTGCGACCCTCACGCTGAAGACGCAGAATTCATGGAAGCCGTAGACTTCCTCAAGAAGTTCGAACTTGTAGACTGCGAATACTATGTGAATGAGCTCCTCAAGACCAAGGAGATTCTCGCAGAGGGAGCACAGGGTTCGATGCTTGACATTGACTATGGTTCATACCCGTTCGTGACTTCGTCGACCACTTCATGCGCCGGCGCATGCGTAGGACTCGGAGTGAACCCTCACCAGATCGGACACGTATACGGCATCTTCAAGGCATACTGCACAAGAGTCGGCAGCGGTCCGTTCCCTACAGAGCTCTTTGATGAGACAGGAGAAGAAATCCGCCGCATCGGACACGAGTTCGGCGCCGTTACCGGACGTCCTCGCCGCTGCGGTTGGCTCGACCTCGTAGCCCTCAAGTACGCAGTGATGATCAGCGGAGTAACCGACCTCATCATGATGAAGTCAGACTGCCTCGACACATTCGAGACCATCAAGGTCTGCACGTCATACATCGTGGACGGCAAACCGTCAGACCAGTGGCCTTTCGACACTTTTGCAGACATCCAGCCTGTATATACAGAATTCAAGGGATGGCACACAGACCTGACACATTGCCGCACAGAGGAAGAACTTCCTGCAGCGTTCCGCGAATATATAGCATTCATGGAACAGTATCTCGGTGTTCCGATCAAGATAATCTCTGTCGGTCCTGACCGCGAAGCAACAATAATGAGATAACAGAAAAGGACGTCAAAAT
>SUYV01000044.1 GCA_015060255.1 Bacteroidales bacterium
TATCGCTCGCGATGTATCCGAGCGGGTGTCCCACATGAAGTCCCGCTCCTGACGGATATGGGAACATGTCGAGAACATAATATTTAGGCTTTGAATTGTCGATCTCTGCCTTGAATGTGTGGTTGGCCGCCCAGAATGACTGCCACTTCCTTTCGATTTCCTTAAAATTATATTCCATAGGTAATAATTGAACTTACAAAAATAGCATTATTTCTTAATCCCGAAACCAGATCTGCCACCCTTCTTTTCCAAGCGGAACTCTACTGGAACCGTAATAGATGTACGTACCTTCTCTCCCCTGCACCTGCCAGGTTTCCATTTTGGAGACGCACTCACGACCTTAAGTGCTTCTGCATCAAGTTCCGGAGAAACGCCTTTCACAACTTTCGCATCAGACACCTTACCATCCTTATTGACGATGAATTCGACCAGGACGCGTCCCTGGATGCCATCACGCACAGCTTCTGCAGGGTATTTCAGATATTGATACACCCACTTCTCAAGAAACTGCCTCGGATCGCTGCTGTTAAGGAAAGTCGGCCTCTGATCGCAATCGTAATAGGCCACGACACCCTCAGATACCTGCGCCTTTTCAGGAGCCTCATCAGGTCTGAAGGCAAACTGTCCGTTATAGTTGGCCAGAGCCAATGTAAAGTTGTAGATATATTCCAGCTCCTTCTCCATCATAGGATAGTCAAGGATAGACTGAGTATCACGCTCGGTATTATGTTCAGAATAACGTCCTGTAGTGAACAACACGGAAGGTATCTCCTTGGCATAGAAAGCCCTGTGATCTGAAGGATATGGTTCTGATGCGACAAGTTCAGGAAGTACAGGCTGGAGTTCACCGGTAAGAGTCCTGAGAAGTGCATTAAGATCGGCATTGGAAGATGTATATGCATAAAATCCTTTATAACCGGTTCCAAGCATATCCAGATTGATCATTGCATCTATATTGTCAGTATCGGAGAAGGACCTGTTCAGGAAATACCACGATCCGGCAAAGGTCTCCGTCGAGGCTCCGAATGCTACGAATATCACAGAACGTCTGAACAGGATGGAATTGGTCTGCACCATGCGTGCAAGCTCCAGCATGATGGAAAGGCCTGAAGCATTTCCGTTAGCTCCGTAGAATATCTTCTCACGAGGTTCACCATCCACGGTCATTGTCATAGAACCGATATTGTCAAGCCTTGCTCCAACCAGAACATAGCTGTCCCTGAGAGTCTTGTCATAACCCTGGACATATCCGATCACATTCCTTGAGGTCAAGGTGTCACCGGCTTCGGTACGCAGGCCGAACACCTCTCCGCCCTTAGGCGAAAGTACATCTACGCCATAAGAGCTCAGAACGTCAGTAACATATTCTGCAGCCAGCTTCTCGCCTTCAGAACCTGCCTTCCTGCCCTCCATCATAGCAGATGACAGTTCCCTCACGTGGCCTTTCAGTGAAGCCACGGTTTCTCCGTCATACAGGTCCGCATATGATGAATCATCTCTGAACTGAGCTGAAACTGACACAGTCAGAAGCATTGAAGACAAAAGGCTTAAGGTCTTGAGAAGTCCGGTCATCTTTATTCATTAACTAAAATCCACACGTCTGCAGGACAGAACGACTTGGTCTTCACCTCCTTCATGGAAGCGGACGCATCCTGAATCCTGTTCTGAGGGCAAACACCTACAGCAATCATACCATTACGGAAATTAATCAACGCAGGAGAAAACTCTCCCTCTGCCTTGATGCGTTTCAAAAGCCCCTCAGCATTCGCACGCGACCTGAAAGCGCCTACAACCACGTAATATCTTGCCTCCAGTTTGGTTGAGAACAATCCGCCAAGCTTCGTAGGATTGAGCACAGTACCGCCTTGCTGACGAATTGAATCCAATGCGGCAATCGAATCACGTACCTCCTGCTGCAGACGAATGATCGAATCCAGACGTGCCTGTTCCCTTGCTATCTCAGCCTCCTTCTCCTGCTTGATGATCTCCAGCCTTCTTGCTTCGATAACATCGCTGGTAGGACGCCCCGCCATCTTTCTCAGAAAATCGCATCCGGTCAACATAAAAAGGGCTGCAAAAGCCAGCAATACATAAGTTTTCTTCATAGTATTCCAATATTGCACATTCGTGCAAATTTAACGAATTAATACTCAGAGACAAAATAAAAATGATATATTTGTATTCTAAAGCAGAACAAACTTGCAGGGAGCAGTAAGACACATAGCAAGATTCCTGTCATGCATGGGAATATTCATAGCCTGCAGCCTGGGACAGGCTGCCGCCCAATCCTTTCCTTTCCCCACGGAATGGGAAAAGCTCTGGACGCAGGCTGTGCCTCTCTTCCATCAGGATACCGTTGAAATATGCATTCTCGGAGACGTGATGATGCATACGAAACAGATAGAGAAAGCTGCCGCAGAAGACGGCACATACGACTTCAGTTCATATTTCAGAGCTATCAAAGACAAGATATCGGATGCCGACATCGCCATAGCGAACATGGAATTTACGCTTGGCGGAAAGCCTTATTCCGGTTACCCTTGCTTCTCCGCACCGGATGAGCTGGCAGAATACGTTGCGGAGTGCGGAGTCGACGTATTCCTCTGCGCAAACAACCACATATTCGACAAAGGAGCATCAGGCGCGATGCGGACCTTGGAAATGTATGAAATGCTGAAGGAAAGCCACGGCATAAGCACAACCGGACTTTCAAAAGACAATGAAGCCTTCGAGAAGGAATTCCCGCTGCTGGTCCGCGCAAAAGGCATATCAGTTGCATTGGTCAACTTCACGTACGGCACAAACATCGGAAGCGGGAAGGAGTGGCCGAAGGTAATCAGGACAGGAAACAGAAGGGAAATCGAGAAGGCCATCTCAAAAGCGGAAGATGCTGATGCCGACATAACTGTAGCACTGCCGCATTGGGGGCAGGAATACAAGCTGCAACATTCTGAGGCACAGGAGGAAACCGCCAGATGGCTGATTGGGCAAGGGGCAGACATGATCATAGGGACTCACCCGCACGTGGTGCAGGATTATCAGGAGATTGACGGAAAACCCGTAGTCTATTCAATCGGAAACGCGGTATCCAACATGAGCGCTACGAACACACAGGTAGGACTTATGACCACTATCAGAATCATAAGGGACCGCAATGGTGACGTTACAATGATGCCTGTAGAATTCACATATCTATGGTGTTCAAGACCGGGAGGATTTGACGACACATATACCGTCATCCCGATAAGAGAATATCTTGACAGACGGAATGAATGGAAGAACCCATGGGATTATGAAAAGATGATATCTTCATACGACCGGATCCGACGTGAAACGGGCATTGAAGACGGCATCAGAGAAAAACAAGACACTAACATCAATCACAATAAATGAGCAGAAGCACAATAAGATTAGAAGCTATCGACCCACTGGAAATCTACGGAGCCACCAATAAGAACCTTGAGGCGCTCTGCAGTTATTTCCCAGAACTCAAAGTCATTGCAAGAGGCAACGACATCATCCTGGATGGCAAGGAGGAGGACATAAGCGCATTTACCACGAAGCTGAACATGCTTGTGGAAAGAAGACACCACAAGACGAACATCACCCCATATGATGTAGAAGACCTGTTTGAGAACGAAGACAGGGCCGACAGGTTCAAGCTTTGCGGAGATTCTGTGATTGTACACGGCAATGACGGCAAGCCTATCAAGGCCAGGAACAGGACTCAGGAGGAAATGGTCAGGTCATATTTCGAAAATGACCTCATCTTTGCCGTAGGTCCGGCAGGAACCGGCAAGACATACATAGCAATAGCTTTGGCTGTAAGGGCACTGAAGAACAGGGAGATAAAGAGGATCATACTTACCCGCCCAGCTGTCGAGGCCGGAGAACGTCTGGGATTCCTGCCGGGAGACCTCAAGGACAAGCTCGATCCTTATCTACAGCCTCTGTATGACGCTCTCGGAGACATGATACCTCCAAAGAGGTTGCAGGAATTCATGACGGAAGGCACAATACAGATTGCTCCTCTTGCGTATATGCGTGGCCGCACTCTGGACCGTGCCTGCGTCATACTGGACGAGGCACAGAACACTAATCTTGGGCAGCTGAAGATGTTCCTGACACGTATGGGATGTGACGCCAAGTTCATCGTCACCGGAGACGCAAGCCAGATAGACCTTCCGAACAAGAAGGATTCCGGCCTTCTCAAGGGAATCGAACTGACTAAAGGCATAAAGGGCATCAAGACCATCTTCTTCAGGAATGAAGACATTGTCCGACACCCGTTGGTAAGCAAGATAGTAAAGGCATTTGAAAAAGGAGAGCAGTCATGACGACCGCTCTCCTTTTTCATTTATCATATCCTGAAGATTAGTTGAGGCCGTTCTTCACGATCTCATCATACTTCTTGTAACCTGCCTCATAATCAGCACCCTTGCTGATGAAGCGATAGTAGATATTCTTGAGATACTCAGCAATGTTTACCTTGAGAGAGTTGTCCTTCGAGATAGCGAATGCCTTCTCAAATGGATCGATAGCATCATGGAGTGCCTTCTCGAACTGCTCTACGAGGGCCATATACTTGGCATCGTCATACTCGTTTGAAGCCTCCTCTGAAAGTTTAACTGCAAGTTCGTAATAAAGGATACCTGCTCCGATGAAACCGAACTCATAGTCAGGATTGATATCAACACACTTGTAGTATGACTCGATAGCCTTGTCGTTATTGCCGAGCTGCTTATGGATGTTACCCTCTACATAATAAAGAGATGCATTATTAGGCTCGTTCTTCTTTGCCATTCCGATAAGCTCGAAGAGTCTGTCAGGATTCTCGTTATTCTCGAGATAGTAGTTGATAAGACCGATAAGGATGCTCTGACTCTGCGGGAACATCACGAATCCGCTCTCGAGGACCTCCATGCCCTTCTTCGGATCACCGGTGTTCTTGTATATATCAGCAAGCTTTGCGAATACTTCACCATCCTCATAATAATACTTCACGTCAAGGCACTTCTCGAAGAACTTCTTCGCTCTTTCATAGTCCTGAACCATCCATGCTGTAAATCCGGCATTGTAGATAGATGTAGTATCCACCTTGCAGAGAGGCTCAGTTGCAGCAGCTTCAGCAGCAAGACCGAAAAGTTCGCTCGCACCCTTGAGGTCGCCGAGCTGATAACTGTTCATACCATCATTGAGATACTTCTCAGCAATAGAGTTGAGTCCTGCATTGATATCCTTCAGCTTTGACTTCTTCACGTCAACCTCATATGCCTTCTTATAAGCCGCTACTGCCTGAGCAAGAGCGTCTTCATATACAGGTTTTGTAACATTGATCATTACAAGCTGACCGTTTGAATTGAAATAAAGGTCCTTGTTTTCGTATGACTCCTTTACAAGCGGCTGTCCGCCAAGCTCAACGTTTTCAGTCGATACAGGCTTCTCATTACCCATAAGGAGTGCAAGTTCCTGCTTTGTTGCACCAACCCATGCATTTCCAACAGGTGCATTATATGCATCCAGATATGAATCTGCAAGCTTTGTCCAAGTAGCGACCTTTGTTGCCTTCTTTGGATTCTCAGCAGCCGCCTTTGCACTCTCGACCGCCTTCTTTGCTGCCTCTGGAGTCTTCACCTGTGCATCAGCTACCTGAACTGCCAGGAGAACTGCCAATGCGATAAGAATTCTTTTCATAATGTCTGGTATTAAGTTAATTATTCATTTTCATTTGTCTGCTCTTCGTCAGTCTTGTTCACCGCCGAGACTGCTGCGATGGCATCTCCATCCTTGATGTTGATCAGGCGAACTCCCTGAGTTGCACGGCCGGCAACCTTGATTCCAGAAACAGCCATCCTGATGGTAAGTCCCGAACGGTTGATGATCATGAGGTCATTCTCATCCGTAACGTTCTTGATTGCTACCAGAGAGCCTGTCTTCTCTGTGATGTTCAAGGTCTTTACGCCCTTTCCTCCTCTATTTGTCTTACGGTACTCGTCGAACTCCGAGCGTTTTCCATAACCATGCTCGCTGACAACAAGAATGCTGTGCGATGCGGCATCGTCCGCAGCAGGATCATACACGATCATGCCTATTACTTCATCATCTTCATCAATATTTATGCCACGAACTCCTGAAGCAGTTCTTCCGAGGGCACGGGCATCGGTTTCGTCGAAGCGGCAGCAACGTCCCTTGCGGCCTGCAAGGAGGATCTCGCTGTTACCGTTAGTCATCACAGCCTCAAGGAGTTCATCTCCATCGCGGACAGTAATTGCAATGACACCATTTGTACGAGGACGCGAATATGCCTCGAGTGAAGTCTTCTTGATGATACCCTTCTTGGTACCGAGCACAATATAATTATTGTTGATGTAGTCCTCATCCTTGAGATTGCCTACATTCAGATATGCCTTGATCTTGTCATCCGGCTCGATGTTGATGACATTCTGGATGGCACGTCCCTTTGATGCACGCGATCCCTCCGGAATCTCATAAACCTTAAGCCAGTAGCAACGTCCGTTCTGAGTGAAGAGAAGCATCGTGCTATGCATGTTTGCGACATAGATATGCTCGATGAAGTCTTCATCTCGCGTAGCACTTCCCTTCATTCCTACGCCGCCTCTGTTCTGAAGGCGATACTCTGCGAGTGAAGTCCTCTTGATATAGCCGAGATGAGAGATGGTTATGACCACATCTTCATCAGGATAGAAGTCCTCAGGATTGAATTCCTCTGCAGAAAGGGCGATCTCGGTCCTTCTGCTGTCACCGTACTTCTCCTTCATCTCAAGAGTCTCATCCTTGATGATACCGAGCTGCATGCTCTCATTCGCAAGAACATCCTCACAGTACCTGATGAACTTCATAAGCTCGTCATACTCGCTCTGAAGCTTCTCCCTTTCGAGTCCGGTAAGCTGGCGAAGCCTCATCTCAACGATCGCTGTAGCCTGAGCCTCCGTGAATGCAAATGCAGCCATCAGCTCGCTCTTTGCTTCCTCGACATTCTTGGAAGAACGTATGATGTTGATGATCTGGTCTATCACATCAAGAGCCTTGAGAAGTCCCTCGAGGATATGAGCTCTCTTCTGAGCCTTGTCAAGATCAAATCTTGTTCTTCTGAGGATCACCTCATGTCTGTGACGAACGAAATACTTGATGAGCTGCTTGAGGTTGAGCGTACGTGGACGTCCGTTTACGAGCGCGACGTTATTTACCGAGAAGCTTGACTGAAGCGGGGTATACTTGAAGAGGGTATTGAGGACGACATTGGAGTTTGCGTCCTTCTTGAGGCGGATAACGATGCGGACACCCTTCATCGTGGTCTCATCATTGATATATGCGATTCCCTCAATCTTCTTGCTCTCGACAAGTTCAGCGATCTTTTCGATCATCTCCCTCTTGTTTACCATATAAGGGATCTCGGTGACCACGATAGTCTCGCGTCCAGACTCTCCGACTTCGATTTCTGTCTTAGAACGGATGACGATGCGTCCACGTCCTGTCTCGAAGGCGTCCTTGATGCCCTGACGGCCCTGGATTATACCTCCTGTAGGGAAATCCGGACCCTTCACATACTGCATCAGTTCCTCGATGGTTATATCAGGATTGTCGATATATGCGCAGATAGCATCGCAGCACTCAGTGAGATTGTGAGGCGCCATGTTTGTCGCCATACCTACCGCGATACCTGAAGATCCGTTCAGAAGAAGAAGAGGAATCTTCGTAGGAAGCACCGTAGGCTCCTGAAGCGAATCGTCAAAGTTATTCTGGAAATCTACCGTATCCTTTTCGAGATCTGCAAGAACCTCGTCAGCGAGCTTCGAGAGCTTCGCCTCGGTATATCGCATCGCAGCCACTGGGTCACCGTCCATAGATCCGAAGTTACCCTGTCCGAAGACGAGAGGGTATCTGAGGCTCCAGTCCTGAGCCATTCTGGCCATTGCATCATAGACGCTGGAGTCACCGTGCGGGTGATATTTACCGAGAACTTCTCCGACGATACGGGCAGATTTCTTTGTCTGGCTCGTATGTCTGAGGCCGAGGCCGTCCATTCCGAACAGCACTCTCCTATGTACAGGCTTGAAACCGTCACGCACGTCAGGGAGCGCCCTGGACACGATTACAGACATGGAGTAGTCGATGTACGCACTCCTCATCTGCTGGTCGATATTCACCTGCTCAATCCTACCTGTCTTTACTTCATTTTCCATATATGGTAATTACTTTTGTTCTTGATTATACATCTTGGCAAAGTTACAAAAAATTTAGTAATTTTGTGCAATGAACAACGATTTTAAAGTTTAAGATGGAAATCAGCATATCAGACGAGCTCAATTCGATCATAAATTTCTCGCGTGAAGAGGCAATGAGGACCGGAAGTTACGGAATTTCACCCGACCATCTGTTCCTCGGCATCCTGCGTCACAGGGAAAACACGGCAGTCGACGCAATGAGAGGCACCGTTATCGACATCGAGGAGATGAAGCAGTTCATTGACAGCAGAATCTTCACCAACGAGCACATACCTTACTCCGATATTGACAAGGTGTCATTTTCGAGAGGAGCGCAGAACATCCTGAGCTTCACCATACTCGAGGCTACGAAACTGCGGTCGGCTCAGGCGTCGTCCCAGCACCTGCTGCTAGCTCTATGCAGGGCCGGCAACTCATATGGCAGCACCTATATGCGTGACATGGGCATAGACTATGATCACATTTACCGATATCTGGACCGCAACGAACTTCTTGACAAGGGAACAGCCGACATCGAGCCACCGATGGAAGATGAGCAGGAGGAGGTCCCACAGATCAGAATCAGGGCTTCAAAACAAAACGAAGAGCAGGAAAGCAAGTCATCGCCACTGGATGAGTTCGGATATGACATAACCAAGGCTGCAAGAGAAGGCAAGCTCGATCCGCTTGTAGGACGCGAGGATGAAATACAGAGAGTCATTCAGATACTCGGACGCAGAAGGAAGAATAACCCGATGCTTGTAGGAGACCCAGGAGTAGGCAAGTCAGCCATTGTCGAAGGCATTGCCCTGAGGATCGTAACCGGCAACATTCCGTCATCATTGTCGAACAAACGTCTGATTTCCCTGGACTTAGGATCGATCGTAGCCGGCACAAAATATCGTGGAGACTTCGAGAAGCGTCTCAAGTCCATCATAAACGAGGTCTCATCAAGTCCGGATGTCATCCTCTTCATAGATGAATTCCATACGATAGTCGGAGCAGGAGGAGCATCGGGAAGTCTCGATGCCGCGAACATGCTAAAACCGGCCCTTGCACGTGGTGACATCCAGTGCATTGGTGCGACCACCCTGGACGAGTTCAGGAAGAATGTCGAAAAGGACGGGGCGCTTGACAGGAGATTCCAGAAGATCGTAGTCGAACACACAGACGTTCCGCATTCAATATCAATACTTTCCCGGCTTAAGGAGAATTACGAAAAGCATCATAACGTAACTTATACTGACGGTGCCATAGAAGCGTGCGTCAGGATGGCAGACAGATACATTACGGACCGATGCCTTCCAGACAAGGCTATTGACGCCATGGACGAAGCAGGTTCAATGGTAAGGCTCAAGAATCCTCAAAAGAAAGGAACCGTCACTGCCGAAGACGTAGCAAACGTAATTTCAAAGATTACCGGTATCCCTTCAGGCAAGGTAGCGGAAAGCGAAGGAGGCAAACTGCTGAAAATGAAGGATAAGCTGAGGAAACGCATCATAGGGCAGAATGATGCCATAGACAAAGTCGTCAGAGCGATTCAGAGAAACCGCGCCGGGATCAAAGACCCGGGAAAACCGATCGGAACCTTCATATTCTTCGGTCCTACAGGTGTGGGAAAGACTCAGCTCGCAAAATCCCTGGCCGAGTATCTTTTTGATTCAGAAGAGAACATGATCAGGCTTGACATGAGCGAATACATGGAAAAATTCAATGTTTCCAGACTCATCGGTGCGCCTCCGGGATATGTCGGATATGAGGAAGGTGGTCAGTTGAGCGAAAGAGTAAGGCGCAAGCCGTATTGCGTGGTGCTGCTTGATGAAATCGAGAAGGCACATCCTGACGTATTCAACCTGCTGCTTCAGGTAATGGATGAAGGACGCCTCACTGACAGCAACGGAAGGACTGTAAGTTTCCGTAACACGATCGTGATAATGACCTCAAACGTAGGCAGCAGGGAACTTGACAGCTATGGAACCGGCGTCGGATTCAATACTTCAGGCAAGAATGTTGCAGCCAACCGGAAGGCTGTGCTCGAAAAGGCTGTCAGGAAGGCATTTCCGCCTGAATTCATCAACAGGGTTGACGAACAGGTATTCTTCAATCCTCTCACGCGTGAGGATATCGAGAAGATCATCGACATTGAACTGAAAGGTCTCAAGGAACGCATCAAGGAGGCCGGATTCGACTTCAAGGTTACCGCTGCAGCCAAGAGATTCACAGCCGATGCAGGTTACGATCCAAGCTATGGAGCAAGACCGCTGAAACGAGCCATCCAGAAGTATATAGAAGACCCTGTATCGGAGCACATCATAGCAGACAGGATGCTGTCCGGCAAGAATGCAGGAAACAAGAAATGTATACGCGTCAGCTTGGCAAAAGACAAGGAGGATACTTGTGTCGAATGGATTTAAGCCAGGCTTATATCCATCAGCTCAAGATCAAGTTCACTGATCATTTCGACAAGTGTTGCATAAGATGCTTCCGACTGAAAGAGTGCGCTAAGGCTTGAAATTGCATTATCAGTGTTCATAACTCTATGATTTTATAAGTTCTTTATGTTTCGTTGATGCAAAGGTACAGAGCAAATGTGCCGTTTCAAGGCACAAAGAAGAAATAATTGTTGAATTGACATAAAAAACAGTTTATGACACATAACGAGAGATACACGGACAAGCTGGCCAAATACATTCTGATTGCCGCAACCACATGTCTCATAGGACTTATCTGCTGGTACTTCAAAAGCGTACTCCTGTACATAATCATTGCCGCAGTCGTTTCACTTGTGGCAAAACCTCTGATGGGTCTCATGCAGAAGGTTCAGATCAAGGGGAAAAGGCTTCCAGACTGGATTCTGGCAGCATTTTCACTGGCAATCGTCATAGGACTCCTGATAGGATTCGCATGCCTCGTAGTCCCTATAATCAGCGGAATCGTCAAGAACATATCACTAGAGAGCGTGGAAGCGTCACTAAGGAGCATCGCCGGACCTCTGGCTGACCTGAACGCATTCCTGAGCCAGAGTTTTCCAAGACTGGGTGAAGATTTCCGCATAGAGACCGCGATAGCAGAGGAAATCCAGAAGATGTTCGATGTATCCGTATTTTCATCATGGATAGGTTCCGCCGCTTCATATATGACCAATCTGGCAGTAGGACTGTTTTCCGTTGCATTCATCGGATTCTTCTTCATCAAGGATGACGGCACATTCACCAACATCATCTGCGCACTTGTCCCAGACAAGCATGAGGAAACGACCGAGCAGGCGATTTCGGACATCGGATACCTTCTTTCACGCTACTTCATAGGAGTATTCATTGAGGTTCTCGGGGTCGCTATAATCAATTTCCTGGGCCTCATGTTCATAGCACGCCTGGGATTCAACGCCGCAATAGGCATCGCCTTCCTCACAGGCATATTGAACATCATTCCGTATATCGGTCCGCTTATGGGAGGCATCATCGGAACCATCCTGGGACTAACTCTCAAATACAGCAGCGCAACACCACTGGGACTCGACGTCAACTTCTGGGTATTTGCAGCAATACTCATTGCCATATTCTGCTTCACACAACTGATAGACAACATACTCTACCAGCCGCTCATATACTCTACCAGCATCAAGGCAAAGCCATTGGAGATTTTCATTGTGCTGCTCATCGTAGGACATCTGGGAGGCGCGTTAGCCATGATTGCCGCGATACCTCTTTACACAGTGGTCAGAGTGATAGCATTCCGATTCTTCGGACACCATAAGGCAATCAGGAGACTGATTCCTGACGAAAAACTCATTACAAAAACACCAAAGTCAGAAAATGAATAAGATATTCAACAGAATTGCAGCTACGATCGTATTGCTTTCCGCTGCAACCATCCTGTCAGCACAGGAAACATCAATCAGTCCGTCAGGCACATACATGTTTGCAGAACGCGACACCTGCGAACTTTATCTCGACGTATACAATCCGGCCAAAGGAAGCGAGACCAGCATTGATGGTCTGGAAAAGCCTACCATCATCTTCATGTTCGGAGGCGGATTCATAAGGGGAACCAGAGATGACGAGAGCTATAACGGATGGTTCAGGTCCATGACGGAGAAAGGATACCGCATAATATCCATCGACTACCGTCTGGGGCTGAAAGGCTCGACAAAGGTAGGAGTAGCTCAGGTGAATGTCCTCGACAAGGCAATCCACATGGCTGTTGAAGATCTCTTCAGTGCAACGTCATTCATCATCGACAACTCGGAAGCACTGGG
Organism: Bacteroidales bacterium; assembly: GCA_015060255.1. Taxonomy (GTDB): domain Bacteria; phylum Bacteroidota; class Bacteroidia; order Bacteroidales; family UBA932; genus Cryptobacteroides. Next base: position 12,484 of record SUYV01000044.1, read on the forward strand.
AGTAGATCCTGACAACATTGTCATAAGCGGCTCATCTGCAGGAGCGATAAGCGTCATGCAGGCAGAGTATGAATTATCCAACCGCACTTCATGGGCGAAAGATCTGCCCGAGGGTTTCAACTACGCAGGTGTGATGTCATTCTCGGGAGCCATATTGTCAAGAGAAGGCAAGGTGAACTACAAGAACCGTCCATGCCCTACCCTTATGCTCCATGGAACAGCTGACGAGCTGGTTCCATACAAGCAGATCGCCATATTCAATCTGGGATTCTTCGGCGGAGGAAAGCTTGTGGAGAGGTTTTCAAAATTCGGCTTCAACTACAACATGTACCATTTCATCGACTACGGGCACGAGATTGCCGGATCAATGGGTACGACCATCGATTTGCAGACCAGGTTCCTGGAATGCAATGTCATGCAGAAGAAGATGCGGATTGTGGAAGCCTGGATATCGGACCCGGATGTCTACAAGGGTGCAGGTCCTCAATCCAGGAAAGAGCTATACAGCAATTAGAAGGAGTCTATTCATACACCTTTATCACCTTGCCGTCAGCAGCATAATGGGTGCCTCCCATTCTGTTGCCCCACGCGAATTTTCCCTCAAACCAGGTGCCGTCAGTATAATAGCACTTGCCGTTGCCATGAGGGAATCCGTTCTTTATATCTCCCTCATAGACGATGCGGTATTTGTCTACGGTCTTTCCACGTCCCTGGATAAGCACGCCGTCTTCAAACACACCTTCAAGCCAGTTTCCGTCAGACATGGTAACCTTGCCTTCTATCAGCATATCATTCATGAAGCGTCCCTTGCAGACAACCTTCAGGTTAGAAACAGAGGTTCTGACCATTATCTTGACACCTGCCGGCTTGATGAGAGTAGCCTTGCCATAACCGGCTGAGATATTATTGAAAACAAATGTAAGTTCATCCTTGCGGACGATATTGGTCTTCACAGGCTGCTTCTTCTCAGGTACCTTCACCTGAACAGGTTCGCCATACTCAAACTCGCCCCTGAAGACAGAACCGTCAGCGCGATACAGTTCTCCTGCACCATGGCGGTTTCCGTCAACACATGCTCCCTGATAAACGGAACCGTCCTGATATATACGGCGCATATTTCCCTGAACCAGTCCTACTTCAGAGAACCTGCCTTCATACCATGATCCGTCGGAATAAGTGATCTTGCCTTCCTGGAAGCTGCCATCATCGAATATGCCTTCTATAACTATTTCGAGCGACGGACTGTTAAGTTCAGGCAGCTGGACGTTGCATCGGGTGAATGTCCCCAGATCTGCCGGTATGTTCTCAAGAGAAAGCGTCAGACGACCTTGACCATGATAACGGTCTGCGAAAAATGAGCCCTCATATACAGACGATTCGTATATGCCATTCTGATTATATTCAACGGTTCGTCTCTGGATACCGCTTCCATACATCTTTCCGTAAGCGAATGTTCCGGAAGATTCGATCATATCGTTTGGAGTCTGAACAGACCGGCTACCCTCACCTTCCAGCAGACCATTCTGGAAAGAGCCTATATGCACTTCTTTTCTGGAACCATCCTTGGCGACCCATTCACGGATTCCTTTACCGATGTTCCCAGCCATCCTGCCCCTGAATGATACTGTCTGGGTCTGGTCGCTTGTCCATGTCATCACACCATTGACAAATTTGCCATTGACGAATTCTCCGTCGACAGTACGGCCCGGCTCATAGACCTTTCCCGTACCATTAAGCTGTCCATCGATGAACACCCCCTGATATCGTGCCCTGGTGCCGTCATCATATACACTACCAAATCCATATCTCCTGCCTCCGTCAATGAGTGGAGCCGGTACTATTCCATCCTTATCCTTGCCGACAGGCACATCCTTCCTATACTTGTCAGAGATCCAGAACTGGGTGACAGCCTGCTTTCCCGGCTTGGTCACCTTCATCATTCCGTGCCTCTGGCCATTCTTGAAGTCACCTTCATAGACCACGCCCTTCTTATCCGTAAGCTTACCCTTGCCGTATGGCCTCATATCGCGTGTCTGGCCCTCGTATCTACTATCTCCTATAACAAGTTCCGCATACGGACGGACCAGTTCAGGAAAGCATTCAGGAAATGCCCTGGAAAGAGTGACATATTCAACAACGGAAGTCCTGAGCTGTCCGTTATTGATCTTCTTCCCCTCCAGTTTTGCCAGAAAATCATTTATGAAATCTTCAGACGACAGATCTGCAGCAAGCTTGACATTCCGGGCATATTCAGCATACTTATTTCCCAAAGCTGAAACGGAAAAGTCCTCCACAACCTTTATGTCTTCCTTGCTCATATAATCGAGCACCGATATCTTGTAGATATTGAACAGATTCGCCATCACCTTACGAGCTGATGTCTTCATCAGCTCGATATGGGCAGCAGGAAGCCCTGCACGTCTGGCATTGGCGATCATCTGACTGTCTTCGCCCAACATTTCATCCAATACAGAGCTGAGGGAACTGAGAGTGCTCTGGAATATCGGTTCCAATCCGGCACCATAGCTCCTGTCACTTATGGTATACGAAAAATGCGCCCCGGCTCCTGACTCAGACTGGAATGCCTTGACTATATTCTCGATGTATGTCATAAAGAACACATCTGAGGAGAGAAATCTGTATGCATTTGTCTGGAAGTAATCCAATATCTCACGAAGTTCCTGATCAGAAAACGACGCGAGGTGCGGGCGTGAGACCTCTTTCATCATCTCGGCATATGTCCAGTGAGCCAACAGTTTCTCATCAGCCTTCATCTGGTCAGCATCCAGGACGAGATCTATCATAGAGCGTGAGATACCTCCGACTATTACGGAGTCTTCCAATGCCTTACGACTCTGTGCATTCAAAGACAATATGCCTGCGATGCAGGCACAAAGCATTACAAACAGTTTTTTCATATCCTATCTTTACTTTGATCTTATTCAGCAAGCTTGTCAAGACATAGTTCGATAAGCTTGCGGACCTGTGGCTTGTAGTCCGGGTTGCTGGCCTTGTGATGTCTGTGCGCTATGATGCAGCAGACTGTTCCGGCATTGTGTCCGAGGTGGGCAGCGATGCCTGCGATCGCAGAACCTTCCATCTCGAAGTTCGTGACCTTCATGTCTCCGAAACGGAAACTTTCAAATGTGTCAAGCATGTCTGGCATCGCAAGCGGCATGCGGAGGACACGGCCCTGAGGGCCATAGAAACCCGAAGCGGCTATGGTCATGCCGGGATACGTGCAGTCGCGGAACTTGTCGGACATCTTCTGGCCCGCCTTCACAAAATATGGATCAGGCAGATGTTTGTTCCATCCTGTATGCTTCTTGAAAGCATCTTCGATTTCAAGCATGGCAATCTTGTCACGGTCAGCATACCAGTTGAGAAGGCCGTCACATCCGACTGACACATGGGAGAACACAAAACTTCCGAGAGGGATCTCAGGCTGGATCGCGCCTGATGTTCCGATACGGAGTATGTTGAGAGTCCTGTGCACAGGCTTCACCTCACGTGTTTCAAAATCTATGTTTGCAAGAGCATCCAGTTCATTCATTACTATATCGATGTTGTCCGTACCGATACCTGTCGAAAGAGCCGTCATTCTGACTCCCTTGTATTTTCCGGTTACAGACACGAACTCACGTGACTCATGTCTGAATTCCTTCTCCTCGAAATACTCGGCAATCATATCAACCCTGCCAGGGTCTCCCACGAGGATCACATTGTCAGCAAGCTCCTCGGGACGAAGATGAAGATGGAAAACCGATCCATCGCCATTGATTATAAGTTCAGATTCCGCTATTCTCATATTATATTTTGTTAATCGTTTTGATATTCAGCCATTATTTTGCCAAATATAGTTTTTTCCTGCCAAAATTCCTATTTTTGCGACCCAAGACTAAATACATACAATATGTGGCAAAGAATTCAAACCTTATACCTTGGAATATCAACAGCACTGATCATATCGATGTTCTTCTGCAGATTCGCTACGATCTTAGGTCCTGACGGAAGCGAAGTATTCATCAGATACTATGAGAAGGCACCTTTCCTGGTCCTGCTGATCATGCTCACGACGGCTCACGTCGCATCCATAGCAAGCTTCAAGGCATTCTTCCTGCAGGCAAGAGTAGCCAGCATCGCAGCCCTCCTTGCACTGGGATTCCAGATATGGCTTGCAGTTGACTTCTTCAAGTATCACAATGAAATGACATTCTCCATATCGCTCCTCTTCCCGCTGGCAGCCGCAGTACTTGATTTCATGGCAGCGCAGAGGTCGATGGTGGACGAGATGACGCTGCAGAGCATCAGGGCGATAAAAAAGAAAAAGAACAGACGATAAGGTCTGTTCTTTTTCTTTAGCCTTGGGCCAGGTCAGGGTTCTACCAACGCGAATGACAGGTTGCCTTTGCAGCAGAGATTTCCATCGACATGAAGCTGCGCCTCACAGAAGAAAAGCGAGCCTCTTGATGATTTCAGGCGGGCTGTAACCTCGCATGTGTCACCTGGTTTCACAGGATGCTTGAAGCGGAGATTGTCTATACCGCTATACATAGTCAACTTGCCAGCTATCGCATCCTTTACCAGCAGCGCGCAACTCTGAGCCATTATTTCGCACAGGATGACTCCCGGCACTATAGGATTTCCGGGGAAATGTCCCCTGCAGAAGAATTCATCTTCCTTGATTGTATATTTTGCGTGTGCAACTCCTTCAGAGTCCAATATCACTTCGTCTACAAGGAGCATAGGTTCCCTATGAGGGAGAAACTCCTTCAGTTCTTCTCTGTTCATTTTCGGGCAAGGATCTTATTGTTCTATATACTTTCTGAATGCGACACATCCGTTGTGTCCGCCGAATCCGAGCGAATCAGATATTCCTATGGTCAGGTCAGCCTTCACTGCCTTGCAAGGGGTATAGTTCAGGTCGCACTCCGGATCCACCTCGTCAAGATTTGCGGTCGGAGGCACCATGCCTTCCTTCAGAGCCAGAACCGTAGCCACAGCCTCGACAGCTCCTGCCGCTCCCAGCATATGACCGACCGTTCCCTTCACCGAGCTGATATGCGCCTTGTATGCATCCTCGCCGAGGGCAAGCTTGAATGCAGCGGTCTCGGAAGTGTCATTCAGCGCAGTTCCTGTGCCGTGCGCATTGATATAGAGGACATCTTCTGAACTGTATCCTGCCTCCTCAAGAGCCTGCCTTATGGCTGCGGCCTGCGTCACGCCGTCCGGACGCGGAGCTGTAACATGATGTGCGTCACATGTGTTTCCATATCCGCATACTTCGGCGATGATCTCCACTCCGCGAGCCTTTGCATGCTCATACTCCTCAAGCACGAGCATCGCAGCACCTTCCGCCATGACGAAACCTCCCCTGTTCCTGTTGAACGGGAGCGATGCATACTTAGGGTCTTCAGCCCTAGACAGTGCCTTTGCATTTGCAAATCCCGCAATTCCGAGAGGAATGACGGCCGCTTCGGAGCCACCGGCGATGATTGCGTCAGCATAGCCATGCTTTATGGCCCTGTATGCCTCTCCGATAGCGTGAGTCGATGTCGCGCAAGCTGTCACGACCGGAAGACACGGACCGCATGCCTGGTTTCTTATGGCGATGTTGCCGGCTGCGATATTAGCAATCATGGTAGGGATGAAAAGCGGAGACACCCACTTGGCGCCTTCCTTGATAAGTTTCTCGGTTTCACGTACCTGGGTTGTGAATCCGCCTATTCCTGACCCGACATAAACACCGAATCTGAAAGGATCGATATTACCCTCTTCTGACGAGTCAAGACCGGACTGTCTTACAGCCTGCCACGAAGCGGCGACTGCATATATGGTGAACTTATCCTGTTTCCTTGCGAAAGGTGTCTCGATGTCATAGTCTGCCGGATTGAAATCCTTTATCTCACCTGCAATCCTGACAGGAAGGTCGTCCGTAGGGATAGACTTGATGAAATCAATTCCGCAGACGCCTTCAAGAAGATTCGCCCAATATGTCCGGACATCATTTCCTACAGGGGTGATGACACCCATTCCAGTAACTACTACTCTTTTAGTCATAATAATATCTAAAATCCAAGTTAAAGTATCTTACTATACAAATCTTGCAGCAGTTTCCGCAATCACCTTCTCTGCTCCAAGAATGATATCTTCCACAATATCCTTAGCCGGCTCTATCTTCTTGACCATACCGGCACACTCGCCTGCCATGTATGTTCCGTTCACATCTCCTTCCTGAACGGCTTTCCTGAGGGCTCCGCTGCCGAATGCCATTATATCCTCCGGCTTCACCGAAGGGTCCGACTCCATCCTTGCAAATGTCTTGGAGAAAGGCGTCTTCAGAGAACGTACCGGATGTCCGAGAGACTTTCCGGTCACGATTGTAGATATGTCTGATGCCTTGAGTATCTTCTCCTTATATATAGCGTGAACGTTGCACTCCTCGGCTGACAGGAACCTTGTTCCGACCTGCACCGCCTCTGCGCCCAGCATGAAGGCGGCAGCTGCTCCACGTCCGTCGCATATGCCTCCTGCTGCAACTACCGGGATGTCAAGGGCATCCACAACCTGCGGCACAAGCGGCATGGTATGAAGCTCGCCGACATGTCCGCCGGACTCAGCTCCTTCCGCCACCACTGCATCCGCTCCCGCAGCCTGCATCTTGAGGGCGAGCGCCACAGACGCTATGACAGGAATGACCTTGATGCCCGCCTCCTTCCACATAGGCATGTACTTAGCAGGCGATCCCGCACCTGTGGTGAGGATCTTCACGCCCTCCTCCACAACCATATGTGCAATCTCCTCCGCATTAGGAGCCTGGAGCATGATATTCACTCCGAAAGGCTTGTCGGTGAGCTCCCTGCACTTCCTTATTTCGTTACGGACAGCCTCTGTGCCCGCGTTTATTGACGAGATGAGTCCGAGGCCGCCCGCATTGGAGACTGCGGCTGCCAGAGACGCGTCTGCCACCCAGGCCATTCCACCCTGAAACACCGGATACTGTATTCCGAGCATTTCACATATTCTGCTTTTAATCATATTTCTATCTTTAGCAATTTACAAATATACATATTTTTACCACTCGAACAAAAGTGCACCAGACACGAAGCCTGCTCCGAAAGCGCTCATCGCAATCAGGTCACCCTTCTTGAAAAGTCCTTTCCTGTTGCATTCATCAAGAAGGATCGGGCAGCAGGAACTGGATGAGTTTCCATGATCTTCTATATTGGTCGGGAACTTCTCCTTAGGCTGCTCCAGATATTCCTGAATTGCATTGATGATACGGATATTGGCCTGATGGAGAAGATAATGATCCACATTGTCAGCACCATGTCCGGTTTCCTCAAGGACTCTGGAAATATCCTTGCTTGCCGCCTTGACTGCAAACTTGAACACATCCTGTCCTTTCATCTGAAGAGGCACATCCGTCTCTTTCTTTGTAATATAGGGAGTCGGATGAAGCAACCTGTACTGCCACAATTTGTCCGTGGCGCTTGAAGCCGAAAGCTTCACACATTTTATATTGTCACCGGGAGCAAGAACTGCAGCACCTGCCCCATCACCGAAGAGGACACACGTCCTTCGGTCGTTCCAATCTGTCATCCTGGTCGGTTCTTCTGCACTTACGACGAGTACATTCCTTACCTTTCCCGCCTGATAGAAAGATTCTGCAATCTCGACTGCATATATGAATCCTGCGCACGCGCAGTTGATATCAATGCACGGGCATGTAGCGCCAATGCCTCCCTGAATGATACAACTCAGCTGCGGCGTCACATATTCGTTCACCACATTCGAACAGATGATGAAGTCCAGTTCCTCAGCCTTCATTCCAGCATTATCAAGGGCCATCTTCGCAGCCTCTATAGCCATATCCTCAAGTCTTTCGTCCGATATGACATGACGGCTCACGACTCCAGTCCTCGTTCTGATCCACTCGTCACTTGTATCAAGGAATCCGGCGAGCATGTCGTTTGTAACCACTTTTTTAGGAAGAATACTTCCTGTTCCGATAATTTTCATCCTTACTTGAATTGATTTGACGGATGCAAAATTATCGAGCGGAAAGACGTTGTAAAAATATATGTGGCGATTCTTTCAGATGCTTGGTGTAAACTGCCCATTCTCTGTTCTGTCGTGGTAAGTTTTTGGTATTTGGGGCAAAAATTTCTACATTTGCCACGACTAAAACCGAAAACAGATGTTCCTAAATACAAAACTGCCACGATATCTTCTTGGCAAATACCAGCTTATCGGAACGGTGACTTTCTCCGTCCTGTTCGCACTGGTATTCCTGAATATATACATCCCGTTCTCCGATACAGCATGGTTCGGTCTTGGAGATTCGGTGATGTTCCTTCTTACAATCGTATATGCCTCGATCTCCATACTGACATTGATCCTCAGCAGGACTCTTATGTACCGAAGCAGGAAACTTTTCGAGATGACGTATCTGGCATATATCATTTGGAGTATTCTTGAAATCGTCGTAGTATGTGCCATATATACACGTCTCACGGTAGATATCACCGCACCTCAGGATGAAACTGTCTGGGACATATTCGGCAGATCGCTTCTATATGGTTCGATAGCTCTAGGAGTTCCATACATAATTTCAGGCATGTACTTCGCCATCATCGACAAGAACAACACCATCAGGCTGATGAACTATGACAATGTCGTGACTGACGAAATACCTAAAAGTGACTCGGCAAGACAGAAGATCACCCTGTTCGACAACAGCGGTACGCTCAAGCTGTCACTCAGCCCTGAAAACCTGTACTATATCGAATCGGACGACAACTACATAAAGGTCTGGTATACTGACAGCAAGGGAGAAATGAAGCAATATATGCTTCGTTGCCGCCTGAAGACAGTAGAGGAAGGATTCAAGAGCAGCGGTCTCATAAGGTGCAACCGTAAATACATTGTGAACATCAAGAAGGTCACTATGCTCCGCAAGGAAAGCGAAGGATACTTCCTTGACTTAGCCAATGAATCGATACCACCTATACCTGTCACCAAGACATATACAGATTCGATATTGAGTTACTTTACTGACGAGAGTCCTCTGCTCGAACCTATGGATGAATAACGACAGACGGCTGGAATTCCAGCCGTCTGTC
>SUYV01000045.1:0-3773 GCA_015060255.1 Bacteroidales bacterium
GAGCCGTTGTTCCGGCAGATCCGGGACAGCAGAGCCGACATGGTGGCAACCGATTGTGAGACATGCAAATGGCAGATAGAGATGAGTACCGGAGCTCTGGTGGAAAATCCGATATCGATACTGGCTGATGCACTTGACGTCGAGGCCACGATGAAGGCAAATGGAATATATCCTGATATGTTCGTGAAGAACGTATAATTATCGGATGTCCCTGATTGAATATGTCAGAGTGTGACCAGCAATAGTTTTGCTATTTCATCCTCAAACCTGGATTTGCTTCTTGCACCTATTGTCATTGACGGTTCTCCGTCAAGAGGTATGTATAGGACAGCAGGTATTGAACTTATGCCGAAAGCTTGTGCAAGTTCCCTGCATTTGTCAACATCGACCTTGTATACGTCAATCTTTCCGGCGTATTTCTTTGCGATTTCTTCGAGTATCGGAGCCATCTGACGGCATGGACCGCACCATGATGCCGTGAAGTCCACTATTGCCGGCTTTTCTCCTAGGAATACGAGTTCTTCAACCTGCAGGTCATATACTTTCTTTGTGAAGTCTTCAACTGTAAGTTCGGTTACTGTCTGAGCTCCAGCATTTTTGCAGGCAACTAAAGATAACATTGCGGTTGCAATGATTGCTGCAGTCTTGTAAATGTAGTTCATGTCTGTAGTTTTTCTCAAGCGTCCTCCAAAATGATGCCAATGTCATCAGAAGATGATGTCGAAGCCGAAGATCTCCTTTTCACAGAATACGGCTGTGAAGCTGGTCCTGCTATCTGAAACCGATGCAAGTGGTTCCGGTTCAGCCAGTTCCACTGCCATGAAATCTCCTATTCTGAGTGATGTCAATACGGACGCTTTGCAAAGGCTATCTTCAATCTTGCCTTTGTCGCAGCAGGTCTTGAACAGGGGAGCTTCATTCTTATAATATTCTACGCTATTTTCTCCATCTTCCATCACAAGAGGATTATATAATGGGGATGGGAGAATGGAACTGTGGTCGGCGCAAGATGCAAACGCTGTCGGCTGTCCTCCGATATATAGCAGGGCTCCGAAATTGAATGCATCGTAATATCTCGATGCAAACTTCGGATTGATGCATTTTCCGGCTTTGCTGATACGCACAAACATTACCGGTGCCCAATACCATTCATTAACACACTCGGGAGAGTAGAGGTCTTTGTTCTCTCTCTCCCAAGTCGTATCAGGCCTGCAGTAACATAGGTCACTGCCGTATGGTCTTACTATGATATTCATTTTTCTTGTCTAGTCTTCCTGCTGTGAGAAAAGATCGCCGAGACCTTCAAACGGTGTGTAACCTTTTGTCTTTGGGACAGAGGTCTGCTTAGGGCCAGATGGTCTGGCTGCGCTTCTCTTTTCTTCTTCATACTGAGCTTTCAGACGTGCGAACTGACGTTTGGTGTCCAGCGTGAAGTCTCCATTATCGATCCATGCGAAATATGAAGGTTCCGAGAAATAAACCTCTCTGGCAGTCTTTCCTTTGTGCTTTCCGAAGCTTACTACAGGTTCATCCTTGTCGTTGAGGATAAGCCTTCCTGCATAGTCTACAGTCCTCTGCTTTGTCGAGAACTTTGCCAGTTTGTCCACATTGTTCTCGATGCGCGGGTCGCCCTGATACCTGTCAAGCTGACCCTTGAGGACTTCGTACGTTGCAAGGGTATCGGCTTCGGCCGCATGTGCATTCTCAAGTTCAAGTCCGCAATAGAAGAGGTATGCTGCCTTCAATGTCCTTGGCTCCATCATATGGAAGATATTCTGCACGTCTACCATCTTCATCGAGTGGAGGTCGATAACAGGCTGCTTGTCGGTGTATCTGCGTACTCTCTCGATCTCTTCTGCAAGCATCGGAAGGTCAAATTTCGCTGAGTTGAAACCGGCAAGGTCGCTGCCTGTCAGCCAATCCACTACTTCTTCTGTTATCTGGTAGAAGGTAGGGCAGTCTTTCAGATCTTCGGCCGATATTCCGTGAACAGCCTGTGCTGACGGATTGATGGCTCTCTGGCAACGAGCTTCATAATCCCATGGCTTTACTCGCCATGTCTTTATCTTCTGTTCCCCTCCGGGCAGTATCTTGACAAAGCAGAGCTCAATGATCGAGTCTGATGCGATATTGAGCCCTGTGCTTTCTATGTCAAAAAACAATAACGGTCTTTCGAGATTCAGTTCCATGTCATGAAATCATAATAGGCATGATAATTCCGCAGATCTTCTCGCTTTCTTCCTCATCCTCTGCAGGAACTACAAGTGCTGCACGCTTGCTGTCAAGGAACTTCATTACGAGCTCGCCGCAGTTCATGTTGGAAAGGATCTCGATTATGAAAGGAGACTTGAAGCCGATGGTCAGGTCTTCTCCGTCATACTGGCAGGCCATTGTTTCGTGAGCTGCAATCGAGAATCCGAGGTCCTGGGCTGAAATCATGAGGCTTCCGCTCTTCAGGTCGAACTTGATATGGTTCGATGCCTTGTTTGAGCATACTGAGACACGGCGAACAGTGTTCAGGAGCTGTACTCTATTGATTCTCAGGATATTTGAGTTGTTTTGAGGAATGACGTCGCGATATTTCGGGTACTTGCCTACTACCAGACGGCAGATGACTTCTGTCTGACCGAAAGTGAATACGGCATTCTTTGAATCGAATGTAATGCCCACTGTCTCAGCATCCTTTCCGATGATAGCCTTGAGGATTGCCGCAGGCTTCTTGTGGAGGATGAATGACGCCTTCTCTGATGCCTTGACATCTGCAGTCGTGTAGCAGATGAGCTTGTGTGAATCCGATGCCACGAGTGTTGTTGATGCTATGTCGATGTCAAAGAGGATACCGTTCATTGCAGGACGGATCTCGTCGTCAGCAGTTGCGTATATTGTGCTTGAAATACCATCTACAAGGCTCTGTGCAGGGAATTCAAGTGTAACGGCAGTTTCGTCTGTTCCTGTGATCTCCGGATAATCCTCAGCAGGGAAATATGGGAGGGTAGACTCTCCGCTTGCCCAGCTGCATACGAATGAGCTGTCACTGGTGGTATTGATGGTCAGAGGCTGGTCCGGAAGTTCCTTGAGAAGGTCCATCATATGCTTTGCAGGTACTGCAATCCTTCCTTCCTCAGTTGTGCTTTCAACCTCGATGCGTGTCTTGAGGGTGAGCTCTGAGTCAGATGCAGTGATCTCAAGGATGTTTCCCTTCAGGTCGAAGAGGAAGTTCTCAAGAATCGGAAGCGGTGATTTTGTAGGAATGGCCTTTGCGACAGCCATAACTCCTTTAAGCAGCTCTGAGCTTGAAATGATAAGTTTCATAATTTATGGTGTTTGTAATTATTTCAATATGTTTGGTTACGTTGCTACGCAGTTCTGCATATTAAGTCAACAAATATAGAAAATATTTCTGAGCCGATGGCATATTTTTTGATTTTTCTCTCCCTGATTTTTTATTTGTGCTGATATTGTCAGCTATATGCGAAAATTTAACATTGATTCAAGAATATGAGAAAAGGTATTTTAACTGTATTGCTCTCGGCTCTGGCCGGAGGGCTGACAGCTTTTGCTGTGGTAAAAAGCATTCAATCAGATCCTGCTGAAATTTCTGTTTCGTCTGACGGACAGATGTTCAGGACTGTCAATCTGTCACACGACAATTGGCCGGATTTTACATTTGCGGCAGAGACAGCTGTCGATGCAGTGGTATATGTCAAGGTGACATCCACATCGACTTCACAGAATGTTCCGCAGTCACTGTTGGATTATTTCTTCGGATATGG
>SUYV01000045.1:3873-21597 GCA_015060255.1 Bacteroidales bacterium
ACAATTGGCCGGATTTTACATTTGCGGCAGAGACAGCTGTCGATGCAGTGGTATATGTCAAGGTGACATCCACATCGACTTCACAGAATGTTCCGCAGTCACTGTTGGATTATTTCTTCGGATATGGCGCTGCCCCTCAGCAGCGTGAAAAGGTTGGCAGTGGTTCCGGAGTCATAATCAGGGAAGACGGATATATCGTAACGAACAATCATGTCATTGATGGTGCAACCAAGATACAGGTGACCCTCAATACAAATCAGACTTATGATGCGACGCTTGTCGGAACAGATCCTGCAACCGATATCGCTCTTCTCAAGATTGATGCTGCCGGACTGCCTAGCATTCCGTTCGGTGATTCCGATAAGTTGAGGTTGGGCGAGTGGGTGATCGCAATCGGATCTCCATATGACCTTCGCTCAACGATCACCGCAGGAATTGTAAGCGCCAAAGGACGCTCCATGCCTAATTATACAGGTGAGTTCAGGATCGAGTCTTTCATACAGACAGATGCAGCGGTCAATCCTGGAAACAGCGGCGGAGCTCTTGTGGACAAGAACGGCAATCTGGTGGGCATAAATACGGCCATAATCTCCCAGACAGGCTCATATACCGGCTATTCGTTTGCGGTACCTTCAAATATTGTGAAGAAGATTGTTTATGACCTTATCGACTTCGGAAGTGTGAAGAGGGCTCTCTTAGGTATAACAATGCGTGAAATTGATGACAAAATCGCTCAGGATCTGAAACTTTCTTCAAGAAACGGCGTATATATTGTTGAGGTTTCCAAAGGAGGTGCGGCGGAAGCGGCCGGACTTAAGTCCGGAGATATCCTTACGGCTATCGACTCGACCAGGATTACCAATTCAGCTTCTGTTCAGGAAGCGGTAAGCCGGTTCTCACCAGATGACAAGGCTGTGATTACAGTACTCAGGGATGGTAAGGAGATGCATTTCGATGTAGTATTCAAGGGAACCTCATACGTTGACGGAACAGTGTCAGATGACGGCTCGGTGGCATTTTATGGCTCGCTGATAAAGCCGGCACCGGAGGATAAGCTTGAGAGGCTGGGATTGAAGAACGGAGTTGAGATTGTCGAACTTGGTCCGGGAAAGCTCAAGGACGCAGGCGCAACTGAAGGGTTCATCATACAGTATGTGAATGACCAGCCTGTGAAATCCCCTCAGGATGTAATCGACATTGTAAAGAAGTCGAAGAGGGCGGTGTTCGTGGAAGGTGTGACTCCTTCCGGCAGAACAGGTTATTTCGGCTTCGGCGTTTAGAAGTGGAAATAAACTTTATTTATACTGATGAGACAGCTTAAGATTACAAAATCCATTACAAACCGTGAGAGTGCATCTCTGGACAAGTATCTTCAGGAGATTGGCCGAGAGGAACTCATCACAGTAGAAGAAGAAGTGGAGCTTGCCCAGAGGATCCGTAAAGGTGATCAGGCAGCTCTTGAGAAACTGACAAGAGCGAACCTTCGTTTCGTGGTGTCTGTTGCAAAGCAGTACCAGAATCAGGGACTCAGCCTTCCGGACCTTATCAATGAGGGTAACCTCGGTCTGATCAAGGCAGCTGAGAAGTTCGATGAGACAAGAGGATTCAAGTTCATTTCATATGCCGTATGGTGGATCCGTCAGTCGATTCTTCAGGCTCTTGCCGAGCAGTCGAGAATCGTACGTCTGCCTTTGAACCAGGTGGGTTCGCTCAATAAGATCAACAAGGCTCTGTCAAAGTTCGAGCAGGAGAATGAGCGTATGCCTTCAAGCGAGGAACTTTCCGAGATGATCGATGTTCCTAAGGATAAGATCGCCGATACACTCAGAGTTTCCGGCCGTCACGTATCTGTGGATGCTCCGTTTGTGGAGGGTGAGGACAACAGCCTTCTTGATGTGCTGGTGAACAATGACTCGCCGAGCGCTGACCGTGGACTGGTAAACGAGTCTCTTAACAAGGAGATCGAGAGGGCACTTTCGACTCTTGCGACCCGTGAGAGAGAGATAATCAAGTCATTCTTCGGTATCGGATGCCAGGAGATGACGCTTGAAGAGATCGGTGAAAGATTCGGACTGACACGTGAACGTGTCCGTCAGATCAAGGAGAAGGCGATCCGCAAGCTCAAGAACAATTCAAGAAGCAAACTTTTGAAAAGCTATTTAGGATAATGACTCCAGAAACATTCATCATAGCTAAAGCGTCTGAAGCAATTCAGGCGCTTTACGGCGTTGAAGTACCGGCAGCCCAGCTTCAGGTACAGGTTACACGCAAGGAATTCGAGGGCGACTATACATTGGTGGTTTTCCCTCTTTTGAAGGTATCAAAGACAACTCCTGAGAATACAGGAAATGCAATAGGAGAGTGGCTCAAGTCAAATGTGGCCGAGGTTTCGGCTTACAATACCGTGAAGGGCTTCCTCAATATTTCATTCTCGGAGGTTTATTGGAACAATGTCTTCGCAGAAATTGCTGCTGCAGAGGATTTCGGACAGCTTGCACCTACCGGCAAGACAATCATGGTGGAGTACTCTTCTCCAAATACCAACAAGCCTCTCCATCTCGGACATATCCGTAACAACCTTCTCGGGTGGTCGGTTGCGAAACTCCTCGAGGTGTGCGGACATAATGTGATGAAGGTGAATCTCGTGAATGACCGCGGTATCCACATCTGCAAGTCCATGTATGCGTGGAAGGTGCTTGGAAACGGCGAGACTCCGGCATCAAGCGGCAAGAAAGGTGACCACCTCGTAGGTGATTATTATGTGGCGTTCAACAACCTCTACAAGAAGGAAGTAGACGAGCTTGTGGCAGGTGGCATGAGCAAGGAGGATGCCGAGAAGAATGCACCTTCGCTCAAGGCGGCGCAGGAGATGCTCTTCAAGTGGGAGCAGGGAGATGCAGAGGTGGTAGAGCTCTGGAAGACTATGAACGGTTGGGTGTACGAAGGATTTGACAAGACCTATAACGATCTCGGAATCAACTTTGACAGGACATATTATGAGTCTCAGACATATCTCTTTGGAAAGGCTCTTGTCCAGAAAGGTCTGGAGGCAGGCATCTTCGAGACTCAGGAGGACGGATCGGTATGGTGCGACCTCACTGCAGACGGACTTGACCGCAAGCTTCTGCTCCGTGGCGACGGCACATCTGTATATATGACTCAGGATCTCGGAACAGCAGAACAGCGTTTTGCAGAATACAGCCTTGACGAGCATATTTATGTCGTGGGAAATGAGCAGAACTATCATTTCCAGGTTCTCAAGCTTATTCTCGGCAAGCTCGGTTTTGACTGGGCTGACAGCATCTATCACCTTTCATATGGCATGGTAGAGCTTCCTGAGGGCAAGATGAAGTCACGTGAGGGAACAGTCGTGGATGCGGATGACCTTATCGCAGATATGTACAACACTGCCAAGGAGACATCGCTTGAGCTCGGCAAGATAGACAATCTTTCAGAAGAGGAGCAGGATGCACTCTTCCGTATGATCAGTCTTGGCGCCCTCAAGTATTTCATCCTTAAGGTCGACCCAAAGAAGACAATGCTCTTCGATCCTAAGGAGTCTATCGACTTCAATGGAAATACAGGCCCGTTCATCCAGTATACCCACGCACGTATCAAGTCAATCCTGCGCAAGGCTGCTGAGAAGGGTGTAATGCATTCTGCTGCAGATGTGAAGCCGGAGTCTGAACTCACCCCTAAGGAGGTTAGGATCATCAAGATCCTGAATACCTTCCCTGCAAAGGTGTCGGAGGCCGGTGCGGCACATTCTCCAGCTGTGATAGCAAATTATGCATATGAGCTTGCCAAGGAGTTCAACCAGTATTATCATGATACTCCTATCCTTCGCGAAGAGAACCAGGCTCTTCTCCAGTATCGTCTGACGCTGGTGGAGACAATTGCAAAGGTTCTAGGCAAGGCAATGTCAATCCTCGGCATTACGCTGCCGGAAAGAATGTAATTATGAAACGATTATTGACCGTTATCACCATATTCCTTATCGCATTGGCTGCAAATGCGCAGCCACGTGCGGTGGGAATAAGTGTCGGTGCCGTTGAAGGTGTCAGCTTCCAGCATATGGTTTACGGACAGGAGAATTTCTTCCAGCTGGATCTTGGATATCATCCCGGAACTTATCGTTCCGGATCAATGCGACTGACAGGAACGTATAACTATATCATAGCCTCTCCTCGTATCACATCCGATGGTACATGGAATCTGTATGCCGGTCCCGGTGTAACCCTTGGAACCGGATTCAATTCATTCAGGGCATTCAATATCGGCGTTGCTGCACAGGTCGGAGTGGAATATGCATTCTGGTTCCCTCTACAGCTTTCTGTTGACCTGAGACCTTCTTTCGGAGTAGTGATATCCGAGGATCGTTTCAAGTATGATGTTGATGGTGTGTTCGGCTTCATACCGACCATATCCGCAAGATATGTCTTTTAGGAGGTGGATTGCAATTATATGATACCGACCTCTGTCAAGGAGGTTCAGTCTTTAGGATGGGACTATATTGATGTCATTCTGTTTACGGGTGATGCCTTTATAGACCATCCTTCTTTTGGAACTGCAGTGATCGCAAGATGGCTTCAGAAACATGGCTATCGTGTTGCTGTCGTACCACAGCCTAACTGGCGTGATGATCTTCGGGATTTCCGCAAACTAGGTGCTCCGAGACTCTATTTCGGAGTAAACAGCGGCGCTATGGATTCTATGGTCAATCATTATACGGCAGCGAAACGTCTGCGCAGTGATGATGCATATACTCCTGGAGGCAAGGCAGGACAGAGACCTGATTATGCTGTGACCGTCTATACCAAGATATTGAAGGAAATTTATCCTGACATACCGGTCATCATCGGAGGCATAGAAGCATCTCTGCGTCGTTTCACACATTATGATTATTGGCAGGACAGGCTATTCCCGTCCATACTTGTCGACAGCGGGGCCGACTGGCTATGCTACGGAATGGGTGAAAGGACGATTCTGGAGTTTACGAAGGCGATAGAGTCCGGAAGAAATGCGTCAGATATCAGAAAGATTCCTCAGCTGGGATTCAGAATGGACGGAAAGTGCAGACTGAAGGATGTGGTGGCTCTGAACTCATACGAGAGGTGCTGCAAGGACAAGATTGCCTTTGCTGAAAACTTCCACGTCATTGAAACGTATGCCAATATGATGACGCCTCCTGTACTGATTGAGCCTGTCGGAGACGGATATGTGCAGATCAATCCTACATGGCCGCCGGCTACTCAGGATGAGATGGATTCGTATTGGGATCTGCCTTTTACGAAGCAGCCGCATCCAAGATATAAGGGGAAGCATATCCCGGCCTTCGAGATGATCAAGTTCTCCATAAATACACATCGAGGATGTTTCGGCGGTTGCAATTTCTGCACTATAGCCGCCCATCAGGGTAAGTTCATCCAGTCTCGTAGTGAGATGTCTATCCTTAAGGAAATAGCTGCCCTCAACGATCTGCCGGGTTATGCAGGCAATATTTCTGATGTAGGGGCGCCGACAGCAAATATGTATGGAATGAAGGGCAAGGATCAGGAATTGTGTGCAAAATGCAGACGCAAGTCATGTCTCTTTCCGAGTCCGTGCCGCAATATGGACCGTTCGCACGAGCGTCTTCTCAAACTATATGACAGGATAGGGAAGACCAAGGGCGTAAGGCATGCATATATCGGTAGCGGCATAAGGTATGACCTGTTCCTTGACGAGAAGGGATTCGTTGACGAAACCTCATATCCATATCTTAAGGAACTGATACTCGAGCATACTTCCGGTCGTCTGAAAGTGGCCCCAGAGCATACGGAAGATGCCGTGCTCAAGCTGATGGCCAAGCCTTCGTTCAAACTGTTCGAGAGGCTCAGGCTGGAGTTTGACGGCATCGTGAGGGGAAGCGGAAGGAAATGTGAGCTGGTTCCGTATTTCATATCCGGCCATCCTGGCTGTGGGATGAGGGAAATGCAGCGTCTTGCATCGAAACCGGCATTGAAGGGGCTGTATATGGATCAGGTCCAGGACTTTACCCCGACTCCGATGACGACATCATCAGTCATGTATTACACAGGTGTGGATCCTAAAAATATGCAGAAGGTCTTTGTGGAGAGGAACGTAGAGCGTAAGCGTGAGCAGAAATCATTCTTTTTCCGTCGAGGAAAATAGAAAAAAAGTGCTTTCAATGTTGCTCAATTCAAAAAAATGTCCTACACTTGCACCCGATTTGTGAATAATTTGGAATAAGGAGAATAAGATATGTCTACTACAAAGAGAAGAGCTGTTGTCAGCTATGAGAATATGTCAGAGGAACTTGCTGCAGCATTTGCTGAGCAGTACCCTAAGGGATATGCAGATTACTTTCCTGATCTTGTAAAGTATGACAAGCCCAATGGCGACAGTTTTTATGCTGTCACCGTGGAGATTCCTGATGCAATCTACCTTGTCAAGATAAAGGTCAAGACTGATGATGCAGAAGATATCGAGCGTTGGCTTGACGGTGAGGATGGTGATGATTCGGACAGCGACAATGACGGTCTGCCGGATGATAACATCTCACAGTACTCAAGTGACGATGATGCTGCAGATGCAGAATAAGGATTGAAGATAAATGGAGGCCGGCCGTGTGAAACGTCCGGTCTTTTTTCTATATTTGTGCAGGCGTTCTGTTTTATGGATATGCGTTTTATAGTCAAGGATATTCTGGCACCTCTCAGGCATCTTTTTCATAAGATGTCTGAGAGGGATGTCATGATTATACTTTCGCTGTTTGTAGGTATCTGCTGCGGTCTTGCGGCCGTAGCTCTCAAGCTTGCCATTGAGTTTATCCACCATTCCCTCACTTCATGGTTCGATGGCGAGGCATATAACTTCCTCTACATCCTCTATCCGGGCATCGGTATGCTCGTGGCCATGCTCTTTGTGAAGTATCTCGTAAAGGATAACATCGGACATGGAGTGACCAAGGTTCTGGTGGCGGTTTCCAAGAATGAGTCCAAGATACGTCCGCATAACATGTGGTCGTCAATGCTGGCCTCTTCAGTGACGATCGGTTTCGGAGGATCGGTCGGAGCCGAGGCTCCTATCGTTTACACTGGAGCGGCGATCGGATCGAACGTCGCCAGATATATGGGATTGTCTTATAAGAATATGACAATCCTGCTCGGATGTGGCGCAGCAGGTGCTGTTGCAGGTATTTTCAAGGCACCTCTTGCAGGTGTGCTTTTCACATTGGAGATACTCCTGTTCAATATCTCGATGTCATCCATCCTACCACTGCTGCTGTCTACAATCTCCGCAACGGTTATTTCGTACATATTCCTGGGCGACAAGCCGCCATTCGAGTGTACGATCACCCCGTTTGCAATGGGTAACATCCCGTTTTATCTGATACTCGGTCTTTTCAGTGCGGCATGTTCGGTCTATTTCACAAGGACGACTCTCTGGCTGGAAGATAAGATAAAGAGCATATCAAAGCCTATGTACAGATGGGGGATTTCCGCACTCTGTCTTGGTCTGCTCATATTCCTTTTCCCTCCTCTTTTCGGTGAAGGATACGAATATCTGCATGAACTGCTTAACGGTGGCACGATAGACCTTGACGGGCAGACTGTCCTGTCATTCATGCTTCATAAGGCATGGCTGGTGCCTGTGTTCTTCATCCTTGTCCTTCTTCTGAAGGTGTTCTCGATGTCATTCACCAATGCCGGCGGTGGTGTAGGAGGAACTTTCGGTCCGACGCTTTTCATCGGAGCGATTGCCGGTTTTGTGGTTTCAAGGACCATAAATCTTATAGCAGGAGGCGGTATTGTTCCGGAACAGAACTTCGTACTTGTGGGTATGGCCGGACTGATGTCCGGTGTCATGCAGGCGCCGATGACGGCGATCTTCCTTATCGCGGACATGACCGGAGGATATGACCTCCTTATTCCTCTTATCCTTACCTCGACAGTGTCCTATGCTGTTACACGTGCAGTGGAGCCGTACTCTATCTATACCAAGCGAATAGCCAAGAAGGGAGAGCTTCTCACTCACGATAGTGACCAGGCTGTGCTGACCCTTCTGAAGACCAATGACCTGATCGAATCGGATTTCATGACGGTGCAGATTGACTCTACTTTGGGAGAACTTGTTGACAAGGTATCCCAGTCTACAAGAAACATCTACCCTGTCGTTGATTCCAGAAACCATTTCCAGGGATATGTGTCGCTGGAGGACATCAGGAGGGATATGTTCAAGTATGAACAGTATGAGACCATGCATGTATACAACTTCATGAGATCGGCTCCGGCGTATGTCTATATTGACGAGAAGATGGACAGCGTCATGAAGAAGTTCGAGCAGACAGAGGCATGGAACCTGCCTGTCGTGGACCATGAAAGGACATACATAGGATTTGTGTCCAAGTCAAAGATATTCTCTGCATATCGTGAGCAATTGAAACAGGTCTCGCACGACTGATTTTCGAAAAACTGAATCCCTCCCACTACGTGGGCCCCTCCCATTCACCGGGCCATGGGCGGCCAGGGTTTTCCAAAATCAGTCGCGCTACAAGCAATTATTGAATTATGAAGAAGATATATGTTGATACTATAGCGGAGATGCTGGGGGTGAGAGACTGGCAGGTTGAGAATTGTGTGAAGCTTTTTGAGGAAGGAGCGACAATCCCGTTCATAAGCAGATACCGCAAGGAAAGGACCGGAGGTCTGGACGAAGTGGCGGTGGCCGAAGTCCGTCACTGGGCGGATGTCTTCGTTGAGATGGAGAAGCGAAAGGCTACGGTGTTGGAAAACATTGAAGCAGCCGGCGCTTTGACCGATGAATTGAAGGCAAAGGTGGAAGGCTGCGTGGATTCACGCGAGCTGGAAGACCTGTATCTGCCATTCCGCCCGAAGCGTCGCACCAGAGCTACAGCTGCCAAGGAGGCCGGTCTGGAGCCTCTTGCAGACAAGATGTATGATGTCGCTCTGGCAGATCCTGTTCCGGAGGCAAAGAAATTCGTCGGTGAAAAGGTGGCATCCGTAGAGGAGGCACTCGCAGGTGCGAGAGACATAATCGCAGAGAGGCTCAGTGAGACTGCGTCTGTCCGTGAAACTTTAAGACAGATATTCAGGACCAGAAGGATCGTGACCAAGGCCACAAAGAAGGCGACCGGTCAGGAAGCCATGAAATATCGTTCGTATTTTGACTATTCCGAATCCTTGGAGAGAATGGCCCCGCACAGGCTTCTCGCCATCCTCAGGGCAGAGGAGGAAGGCTTCTTAAGCGTAAAGATCGATGCGGATCCGGAAAGATGCGGCAAGAAGCTTTACTATGACTTCTGTCAGGAAAGACGATATCCTGCCGCTCCTCTTGCAGAGCAGATCCATATGGCCTTTGATGACTCTTTCAAGAGGCTTCTTGAACCGTCGATTACAAATGAGGTGATCAAGGAAGCCAAGGAAAAGGCTGATGTCGAGTCTATAAGGATATTCGGAGAGAACCTTCGCCAGCTGCTCCTCGCTCCGCCGGTGGGACAGAAGAGGGTCATGGCGATCGACCCCGGATTCCGCACTGGATGCAAGGTCGTGTGTCTGGATGAACAGGGCAATCTTCTTCATAACGAAGCCATATTTCCGCATCCACCTGCAAGTGAGAAGATAAAGTCTATACAGGCTGTTTCATCGATGGTCCAGAAATATGGTATAGAGGTTATTGCTATCGGAAACGGAACTGCAGGACGTGAGACTGAAGAGTTCATCAAGCGCGTTCCGCTGCCGCAGGGCGTACGCGTGTTTTCAGTAAGCGAAGACGGAGCATCCATATATTCTGCTTCAGATGTTGCCCGTGCGGAATTCCCTGAATATGATGTGACCGTTCGTGGAGCAGTGTCCATAGGACGACGTCTTATGGATCCGCTGGCAGAACTTGTCAAGATCGATCCTAAATCATTGGGAGTAGGGCAGTACCAACACGATGTGGATCAGTCTCTTCTCAAGGAGAAACTGGACAACACTGTTGAGAGCTGTGTGAACAGCGTAGGTGTAAATCTGAACACAGCCAGCAGTTATCTCCTGAGCTATGTATCTGGCATTGGCCCAGCTCTGGCCGAAAATATTGTCGAATACAGGAGCGAGAACGGAGCATACAGGTCTCGTAAAGATCTTCTCAAGGTCAAGAGACTTGGAGACAAGGCATTCGAGCAGTGTGCGGGATTCCTCAGGATTCACGGAGCGGTCAATCCTCTTGACAATTCAGCAGTTCATCCGGAATCATATCATATTGTAGACAGAATGGCAGCAGATCTTGGCGTGTCAACGAAAGAACTGGTGGGAAATGAGGAATTATGCGCTCGGATCAAGCCGGAGACATATGTTTCAGGAGAAGTCGGCCTTCCGACAATCAATGACATAATTTCTGAGCTTCGCAAGCCTGGACGTGACCCTCGCGAAAGTGCGCAGGAGTTTGAATTCGACAATGATATACGTTCAATCGAGGACCTCAAGACCGGAATGGAACTCCCTGGAATCGTGACCAATATCACAGCCTTCGGAGCGTTCGTTGATATAGGAATCAAGCAGAACGGTCTCATTCATGCCTCGCAGATGGGCGTGAAAGGCATGGCAGACCCTTCCAAGATCCTCAAGCTGCGTCAGCAGATCAAGGTCGTGGTCGTGTCAGTGGATCTTGACCGTGCCCGTATCGGACTCCGATTGATCAGATAGTCTTTTTGGTATACTGTGACAGGATCACTCCGGCGGTGGATATCACAATTCCGATCCACTGGCGTGAGTTCAGATATTCGTGTCCGAGTACCCATGCGATGATTGCTGCTGCAACAGGGATCAAGGCAGAGAATATGCTTGATTTTGCAACTCCGAGATTCTTGATGGTACTTACCCAAAGGGAGAATGCAAGACTTGAGCAGAGAATTGCCAGACAGATGAGCGGATACCATACTTCAGCGCTGAAGTACACTTCCATGTTGAATCCGTCGATTCCTTTCCATATGAAAAGAGGGAACAGATATATCGCTCCGATCAGGAACTGATACATCACGATGATCTGGCTTGAGTAGTTTCCTGCAAGACTTTTGGTTATGGATGCATGTCCTACTTCGGAAATCACTGCAATGAGCAGCAGTACGATTCCCCATATGAAGTGCTCTCCAAGTGATCCTTTTGCCATGGCCACCATGACGATACCTACAAGCGAGAACAGGATTCCGATGATGTTTATGAAATTGACCTTCTCCTTGAAGAAAATGATTCCTGCTCCGATTGAGAATATCGGTATGGTGGCAATCACCATAGCGCTCAATGTCGGAGAACCGGTCAACTTAAGTCCGAAAGTCTCACATATGAAATATATGAACGGTTCGAAGAACGCCAGCAGAAGGAATTTTGGCAGGTCCTGACGTTGAATCCTCTTGATTCTTCCGTATGCTGTGTTGAACAGGAAAAGGACGAGTCCTGCCATAAGTATCCTGACGAATACAAAGTAGAAGATAGGAATGTTCAATGCAATCAGCTTGTCTGTCCAGATGTAGGACATGCCCCATAGTGTTATTGCAAAAATAGATGCAATGTATGTCAGCACTTTGCTGGGATGAACTTTCGGTGTCATGGTTCTTGTTTTGGTATGTTTATAATCCTGGGGAGATTGTCTTGTCCTGTCCGTTTATATAGACTGCTTCGATGACACCCTTGAGGATATCACCTTCGTATGGTGTCCAGCCGCATTTGCTCAGCTGGTCTTCTGCCTTGACCTGAAATTCCTTGCTGTAATCAAAGACGACAAGATCAGCGTCATATCCGGCAGCGATCTTTCCTCTGTTCAGGCCATAGAGTGCGGCTGCGTTTTCCGAAAATACGGAAGCGATGCGTGTGAGAGGAATCTCTTCCTGTGCTGCAATTGTCAGGAGGACCGGCAGAGTCTGCTGTATGCTCGGAAGTCCTGACGGTGCCTTGCAGTATGTGCCATCCTTTTCAGAAAGCAGGTGTGGGGCGTGATCTGATCCTATTGTGTCAATCAGTCCCTGAGCGAGCGCATCGCGCAGCGCCTGACGGTCGGCTGCAGTCTTGACTGCCGGATTGCATTTGACCCTGCTTCCCAGTCTGCCATAGTCTTCATTGCAGAACCATAGATAATTGCATGATGTCTCTGCAATTATTCCCGGGTTGCTGATCTTCGCAGCTCTTGCCATCTCTACCTCTTCCTTTGTGGATATGTGACAGAGGACAAGGCGGGTATTATGCTTTATGGCCATTTCAAGGGCCTTGATGCTTGATTTTATGCATGCAGACCTGCTGCGGATGTTCTCATGCTCGGTGAATGGAATGTCTTCTCCGTATTTTTCCTGCGCCTTTGCGAGATTCGCCTTTATGGTCGCTTCGTCTTCACAATGTACAAGGATGGGTTTGTTCTTGATCGAGAACAGTTTTTCGAGAGTCTCTCCTTGGTCTACGAGCATGTTGCCGGTAGATGACCCCATGAATACTTTTACTCCTGCAATGTCGTCAGGCCTGATTCCGGCAGCTTCGTCACCTTCTTCCACCATTCTGCATATCGCATCAGCGTTGTCGTTTGTGGCTCCGATGTGGAACGCTATCTTCGAAGCGCATCGGCCTTCGGCCAGAGCGATCTTTGCCTTGAGCGCTTCTGCGCTTGTTGTGGCTGGGGAGGTGTTAGGCATGTCCATGACTGTGGTCACCCCTCCTGCAACGGCAGCCATCGATTCTGTGGACATATCAGCCTTATGGGTAAGCCCCGGCTCTCTGAAGTGCACGTGTGCATCAATGCCTCCGGCCATGAGATGTCTGCCTGTCAGATCTCGTACTTCAGGACCGGCCTGCTTGATCTTGAACAGACGGAATCCATAATCCTCATCCTCGCAGTAGAGGACTTCGGCGATTAGCCCGTCTTTGATCAGAACAGATCCTTTCGCCTCCTTCTCAGAGGTCACTATGGTTGCATTTTCAAGCAGTAACATATTATGCCTTTCTTGGTTTGATCTTTCTCATCTTGAGTTTCAATACTCCCCAGAATGCCTCACCGAAGATGCCGCTGCTCATCTTTGATGTGCCTTCCTTGCGGTCTACGAAAATGATAGGCACTTCCTTGACCTTGAATCCCAGCTTATATGTAGAGTATTTCATCTCGATCTGGAATCCATATCCCTTCATCTGCACTTTGTCAAGATCTATGGTTTCAAGGACCTTGCGCCTGTAGCATTTGAATCCAGCCGTGCAGTCATACACTTCCATTCCAAGTACTGTGCGGACATACACGGATGCATAATAAGACATTATCACTCGTCCTATCGGCCAGTTTATCACACTGATTCCGTTGCAGTAGCGTGAGCCGATGGCCAGATCCGCCCCTTCGGCGCATGCCTGATAGAGTCTTGGCACATCGTCAGGGTTGTGTGAAAAGTCGGCGTCCATCTCAAATATATAGTCGTACTTCTGCTCTACAGCCCACTTGAATCCTGTGATATATGCAGTACCGAGACCAAGCTTGCCTGTCCTTTCTATCATGAACAGTCTTTCTGGGAATTCTTCCTGCAGACGTTTCACTATCGCTGCCGTACCGTCAGGAGACCCGTCCTCTATCACTAGGATATGGTATTCGCCTTCCAGGCCGAATACAGCCCTGATGATGTTCTCTATGTTCTCCTTTTCGTTATAAGTCGGGATGATTACAACCTTTCTGTCCATATTACTTGTTATCAATAGTCTTCAACATTTCCTTCACTGCCGCCTCAAGCTGCTTATCCTCGCCTCTGAGTACCGAGGCAGGGTCGTTGTATATAAGTATGTCCGGCTCAACCTGCATGTTCTCAAGGTATCTGCCTTCCTTGGTTCCTACAGAACCGACCTGAGGAATACCGAATACGATGCTCGGGTCGATCTGTGTCTCCCACCATACTGCGGTCATCGTGCCTGGGACAGGTGCACCGATCAGCTTTCCGATGCCGAGTGTCTTATATACATAAGGGAATCCTGATGCGTCGGAATAGTTGTCCTCGCCGATCAGGACGCATGACGGCTTGGTCCATTTGCTGTAAGGCTCTGTACCTATATATTGTCCGCGTGGCTCGAATCTGATGTATGCCTGTCCCGCCAGCAGGGTGGCAAGGTCGTCGTGCAGCCATCCGCCGCCGTTGTGTCTTGTATCAACGATGACGGCCTCGCATGTGCGGTATTTTCCGAGAAGGTCAGAGTATACTCTTCTGAAACTTTCCGAATCCATGCCTTCGACATGTACATATCCGACCCTTCCGTCTGACATCTCCTTTACCATCTGCGCCCTCTGCTCGACCCATCTGTTGTATAACTGGCGGTAGTCTGTGAAGCCAGGTTCAATGAAAAGCTCCTGCTCTTTCTTGCCTTTTGCCTTGACGGTGATGACAATCTTCTTGCCGCCTTTGCCTCTGAGCATATGGCTCCAGTCTTCTCCAGCCTTGATATCTTCTCCGTTGATCGCTGTTATCAAATCGCCGGCCTTGACGTCGGGATGCTGCAGATAGAGGGCTCCTCCCTTGATGATCTCCTTGATCTTCAGACCATCCCCTTCATAGTCATTGTCATAGAAGGCTCCGAGCGTTCCCATGGTGTACCCGCTTCTGTATGAATATCTTGCGCCGGTGTGCGAACCATTGAGCTCTCCAAGCATCTCAGACAGCATCTCCTGGAAATCGAAGTTGTTGTCGATGTGAGGAAGGAATTTGGCGTATGTTTCTCTGTATCCTTCCCAGTCGATGCCGTGGATTTCATGGTCATAGAATTTTTCATCAACCTGCTTCCATATATGGCTGAATATGTATTCACGCTCTTTTGCCGGCTTGTATTCAAACTCTCCGCTGAACGGAATGCTCTCCTTCTTGCCTGTTGATGTGTTGATCTTCGATACGCCTGTGCCCGAGTGAACATAGATGAATTTGTCGTCTGAGCTAGGGTAGAACGAACCCATCACGCCTTTGATAAGTACCTTGATGCTGTTGTCCTCGATGTTGAGCACGCACAGGTCCATGCTTCTTTCAAGTCGTGTGGTGTAGTACAGCTTCTTGCCGTCCTGCGTGAGATAGTGGTCGCCCAGTCTGCCAGAGAATCTTGTCAGCTTGATGGTCCTGTCCCTTCTGTCTTCAAGGTCAAGAACCAGCTTCTCCTCTTTCTTCTCCACTTTGGCCGTATCCTTCTTGTCTTTCTTCTCCTTCTTGTCACCGGCCATCATCTTGTCGATATCCTTTTCCTCCTTGTCCTTGGTGAAGTCGGTATATGCCTTGCCGTCGAAGAACATGATGTATACGTCGCGGTCTGCGCCCCAGCTTCCGTGGCTGCGGTATCCGTTCTTGTCGGATGTCCATGTCATCGCCTTGCCCTTGAGCGCCCATCTGAAGCCTCCGTCGCTGTATCCGCTCTCGGTAAGATCGGTGATCTCTCCGGTCTCAAGGTCTATGAGGGCGACATCCTCATTGTTCCATCCTCCGTTCGCCTGGTAGTTGCACAGGATATATCTGCTGTCAGGACTCCATTCAAATGACTGGTCTCCGTCTGTGTATGAATAGTTGATGCTCTTGTCCAGAACGATCTTTTCCTTTCCGCTCTTGAGGTCCATCACGGCAATGGCGGTCCTGTCCTTGAGATATGCAAGAGACTTTCCGTCCGGCGAAACCATAGGCTGGAAGCATGTCTCTCCCGGCTTGGTCACCATTTCCTCTTCCATCTTTACGGCATAAGTGAACATCTTGTCATCCTTGTTTACAAGAGATGTCTTCCAGATGCCCCAGTGGCCGTTTCTTTCCGCAGCATAATACAATGTCCTTCCGTCCTTTGAGAAGGTGAGGCTGCGCTCCTGCTCAGGAGTATTTGTTATTCTCTGGGTTGTCTTGTAATCTGCAGAAGTGACGAATACGTCGCCTCTTATCACGATTGCTATCTCTTTTCCATCAGGTGAAACGGCCATGTGACTGGCTCCGGATGTCATTGTGCGCAGTTCTGCGTCCATTTCTATCTGGTCCGTCACGATCCGGATGTCAACCTTTTCCGGCTGACCGCCGTTCTTTATTGTGTAGAGCTCTCCGTCGTATGAGAGGCATATGGTGCCGTTATCTGCGATTGAAAGGTATCTTGCTGGATTTCCCTTGAAGAATGTCACTTGTTCGGGTTTGCTGTCTTGGCCGACATGGGCTTTATATACATTAGATGTCCCATCCTGCTCGCTCAGGAAATAGTATGTCTTGCCGTCTGCAGAAACAGGGTTTCTGTCTTCGCCTTCGAACCCTGTGATCTTTGCAAATGAGCCTTCGTGAGAAATCCTGATCCTGGGATCTTTGCCGGTCTGAGGTGTATATAACCAGAGGTCCCTGGTCACGGATGAAGTGTGATGTTTGCGGAAAGGATCCTCGTATCCCTTGTAGTCCTCATATATTATCCGGCCGTCAGGAAGCAAGCATATGTTGGAAACAGGAAGAGAGGTTACCATTTCCGGTCTTCCTCCTTCTGCTCCTATTATATACAGCTGCGCTTCTCCTGGAAAATCTCCGTATTGCGCATCCCCCTGGATCTTTGCGCTGTATATGACGCTGCCGTCCTTGCTGACTGTCATAGGCGTTTCAGCTGCAGGATGTGATGTCAGTCTCACCGGAACTCCTCCGGTCGCCGCTACCTTATATATATCCTTGCTCTTTTCTCTGTATGACGCAAAGACGATCTGCTTTCCGTCCGGTGTCCACATCGGATCTGTGTCGTATGCCGGATTTGTCGTTATCTGCCTGGCCTGTCCGCCGTCAGCATCGACGACATAGATGTTGCCCTTGTAGGTAAAGGCTATCTGTTCGCCGTCAGGTGATATCGAATTCTTGCGAAGCCATAGGGGAGCGTCCTGCGCTGTTGCCATTATTGCATAAGCGGCAATGGCTAAAACGGATAATAAGGTTTTCTTCATATTATATATATGTATATTTATGCAAATATATAAAAATCCTTGACTATTTCAATAGGATAAATGCTACTCTGGCCCTTTCTGATGGGCATTTAAAGAAAAAGTCAGATTTTTTCGGGCAAAAGTTTGGAAGTTTTGAAAAAAGTCGTACCTTTGCACTCCCTTTGAAAAACGGGTCAGCAGAAACGCTGAAAGTTCTTACTGAAGACTGGAGCAAAAGTTAAGAAAATTGAAAAATTTTTGCAGAAAAGTTTGGAGGTAAAGAAAAAATATCTACCTTTGCAATCCCAAACGAAAAACGGGGTACACAAAGCCTCAAGTTTGGAACCGACAAGTTCATTGAAAAGACTGATTTACTGTACAAGAAGCAAGTACCGAGAAAAACAATTTATCGAGAAGCGTTAATTCTTTTGAAAGGAATTATAAGTGTCGGAATCAAACTGGAAATATAGAATATTATACAATGAAGAGTTTGATCCTGGCTCAGGATGAACGCTAGCGGCAGGCTTAACACATGCAAGTCGAGGGGCAGCATGTCGGAACCTTCGGGTTCTGACGATGGCGACCGGCGCAAGGGTGCGTAACGCGTGAGCAACTTGCCCGTTTCTGGGGAATAACCGTTGGAAACGACGACTAATACCCCATGGCATTGAGTTGAGGCATCTCATCTCAATTAAAGAACTTCGGAAACGGATAGGCTCGCGTGACATTAGATAGATGGCGGGGTAACGGCCCACCATGTCGACGATGTCTAGGGGTTCTGAGAGGAAGGTCCCCCACACTGGAACTGAGACA
>SUYV01000046.1 GCA_015060255.1 Bacteroidales bacterium
ATGGTCGTCCTCTTTTTGTATTATAGCAAAGCTGTCATTGATATTGGATCCTTTTGAGTCTTATGGTCATCCTGTCCCGTACCAGTTCTTTGGAAAGGAAGTCGTGGAAAAGATAATTTACGGTCAGTTCCAGTTCCCCATAACCGACAAGCTTACACTGAAATCCACCTGACTTGATTTCCATTACATCCATGTCATCGGCAAAGGTACCGGACGAGATTGTATCCGCAAAGATTATTTCATCCCAGGACACATGATAATAACTCTCAAAATTCTGAAAGCTTCCATGCAGGCGCAGACTGTCATATCCCTGAACATACTGTTCATATCTCCATGGATCTATACGCTGTACAGGAAGATGTACGTAGAGTGAATTCCGGGATCCTATTCCCTCGCCCGCCCAGTTGTCTCCATCCCAGGAATACAAGGCTGTCGACAATGCAATATCACTCCCCCACACATCTTCACCATAATTCTTTATGTCTTCCAGACCTTCAAACTCCCTCATGATATTCTCGTCAGCCAGACCGTCATCGTCAAGGTCTACCGGAGCCCCATGCCACTGCATGGACTCAATGCGGTATTTTCCTCTTATAGCATCTGCCGTCTTCTTTTCAATGTCCTCATTCCATGGCTTTTCTTCCGCACAACCGGCCACGAAGACAGACGCCAGCATCAATAGATAAAACGGTTTCATGGTTATAGATTATCCATATATTCAGTTTGTACGACATTGACAGCACCGAGCAGTCCGACGCCGCCTTCTATATTCGTGTATTGATAAGAAGGATGGGAAAACGCCATCAGGATGCCGAAGCGCCACCATTGCTGATAAACCGAATTGGCATAGTGCCAGAAAGGTTCCGAGAACCTGTAGATCATCAGCGAATAGTCATACTCACTCCATTGGGTATCATCATAATGCTTTACATAAATCTGCATTAGCCCCTTCTTACCGGCAGGAACCTCATATATCTGCATGTATCCCGATCCATATTTCAGCCACCTGTCATTTTCCCTGGATGAAAGCATATCGTCACTTTCCCATATATAGATATCATCCAGCTCTACGGATTCCGATCTCCTGACCACCTGGATGCCATAGTAGCAGTCCTTTTCATGGGGGTCGGTCATAACCGTAAAACACAATCCTTCAGTGAGTTTCTGAGAAGATGTACCCGGATAGCTCCTGTCCATGGATTCAATGGAAAGAGAAACGACATGGTGAGGAACAGGATCCGGAACCACTGTACGTGAATATACCGGTTCCAGTCCTTCTGCTGATGCATATACCTCAACCACATCACCAGCCTTCACGACATCGTCCGCAGTCCACCTCCGTTCTCCGATGAAATCGGAAACATATGAAAGGTCCTCTTTCATAGATATATCTTCCCCGTTCACCTTCATGGTCAAGGTCAGATCTCCAGCCTCGAAGTCATATTTCGACTTTATCGGATACGCAATAGCAGCAAGGATTTCCAACGGCTCACCGGCAGAGGGTACACAATAGATATATATCATGCCTTTGTCGCTCAGCCCCTCAGGCTCGAACTCATACTCGCATGAAATGCCGCAAAGCACAGCTGCCAACGTCATCACTATCCTTGATATATAATGTTTCATCATGTTCATGACTGTCAGAATCTCAAAGTATAACTGAACATAGGAATGATAGGGACCACTGCATAGGCTTTACACTTGTATCCCTTGACGTCATCGGTCGAGAGCCAGATATCGGCCCATATAGGATTCATCCTGCAATAAGTGTTATATATGCTTATGGTCCATATGCTTTCATTTCCTCTTTTGGTAATCTTACGGAAGTTGGCTCCCAGATCAAGCCTATGATAGTCAGGCAGTTTCATGTTATTAGGAGTGTCCTGGAAATCGTGAGGCCGCCCAAATCCATCGTGCGGGTCATAACCTTCATGAAGCAGCGAATGACTGACTACGGTAACCCTGTTTCCGCTATGCCAGTTCCAGCTGGCATATATGTCAAACCGGTCCGAAAATTTATGGCTGGCGGCAATGGTCAGCTTATGCCGGTTATCATATCTGTCGGGATACCAGTCATGGAAGAATTCCTTGAAACGACGCTTGCTCCATGAAAGAGTATAGAATGCCGATATGTCTGTTTTCCTCGTGCGCCAGGCGAATTCGGTCTCGACGCCATAGGCCAAGCCTTCTCCTGATACGTACGACCTTTCCCAGTCATTCACCGGAGGGAAAAACTGGCTTGTACCCATATATTCCATGATGTTGGACATGGTCTTGACATAACCTTCGACATTCAGGAACAGATTATACGGAAGGTCAGCGGCCACTCCTAAGGCAAATTGTCTGGATTTCATCGGAGCTACCTTGGAAGTTGACGGCATCCACAAGGTCAGAGGCAGGTCAAGAGTCATTGAACGCACCTCGTGGGAAAACTGACTCATTTCGCTATAGGACATCTTTATTGCAGTCCTTGATCCGCACTGAAAACGGAATGCTATGCGAGGATCCACAGAATGATAGGTGCGGTCCTTTACGTTGAACATCGTATATCGCAGACCTATGTTTGTCCTGAACCAGTCACCGTAAGACATCTCATCCTCGAAATATACTCCGATCTCATTACCGAAGAACCTGTAACTGACTGATTCTTCAGTCTTTGAAGGGTTCATCCCGGTTATGGAATAAATGTTTGAAATGCTTCGCGACGGATAATAGATGTGAAAGACCGCATCCGCTCCGAAACGCATGTGATGGTGCTCGGACAGGATATGATTGAAATCAGCCTTCACGCCGACATCATGCAGAAGGGAACGGTTGTGTTCTTTCTGCGTATTCTCCTCGATTATCTTTGCAGAAAAATCCCATGAATTCAAGAGATAATCGACCTTGTTGTTGGAATTGGTATAATATCCTATGACATTCGTATGAAGTTTGTCGCTTATCTTGTATTTCCAGTTCAAAGAGGCAAGGACATTTCCCCATGCTACTCCTATCTCGTTACCGTTCTTACCCGGGAAACGCTCCCCTTCCCAATATTCCACCGTATTTTCCATCCAGACCACATCAAGCAGGTCACGTCCAGCATAGACATTAAGAGAAAGCTGATTGTCCTTCGAAAAAAGGTGGGTAACAGACGCATTGAGGTCTGTCATCGCATAGCGGACGTCCACTTCCTTTTCCGGAGAGAACATGTTTCTGTTCAGTATGGCCAGGGTCGGAACGCTGAGAATATCAAGCCAGCTGCGTCGCATGGCCACATTGAACGAGGTCTTTCCTTTAACGATAGGCCCCTCGAACTGAAGGGTTCCGTTGATAAGCCCGACAGAGAACATTCCGTGATACTCCTGCATGTTGCCCTCCTTCGTAGTGACATCCACGACGGAAGACATCTTGCCGCCATACCTGGCCGGAAAGCCGCTTTTATAGAAATCAAGATGGTCGATTATCTCTGTATTGAATGACGAGAACAGGCCAGCAAGATGACTGACCTGATATAAGGGGATCCCGTCCAGAAGGAAAAGATTATCGGTTCCGGTACCTCCGTGGACATACATTCCCGAGAGCATTTCCGTACCTGCAGCCACTCCCGGCAACTGCTGGAGCGTCTTTACGACATCCGGCTGAGCCAAGGGAGCGGCGCTCGCGCGAAAACCTGAGCCGTCTATCTTCTTCATGCCGGTCTGCGTGGCATTTCTCTGCCTGTCGACTATCGCCGTTATCCTTGATTCACTCAGGGTATCATGCTGCTCTTCAATCAGGACCGCATAGTTCTTCGGCTTCTTTTTTGATCCCTTGCGGGTCAGGACCACATACTTACGGTTGATTTCATAGTCGATATCAGTACCATCAAGAAGCGTCTGAAGGCATCTGCCGAGATCCGCACCATCCTTGACAAGGTCTTCCATAGACCTGCCTTCATAGCGCACATCAAGGTCAAGGGAGGAATCATATACGAAGTTGACTCCGAAGATTTCGTTAAGGACAGTCATCTGATCCCTGACGGTCATTGAAGTGGCCGCCATCATGAAGATGACCGTTAGCAGGAAATGTCTCATCTGTAAAGTCCGTTTTCCAATCCTATCGTCTGATGACAGTCACATCAAGGGCCGACTCGATCAGTTCAATGATCAGATCCAGATCGTCGGTATAGAACTCTCCACTAAGTCTCTTGTCAAGGTCCGTCGCCGCAAAAGACACCTTGTAATAATCTGAGAGACAATCCAGGACTTCTTTGAGAGGTGTCTGGTCAAAGACGAATGTTCCTCTTTGCCATGCGATGGCATTGGCATCCGGCTCAGACTCCAGAACAGGCATATTGGTTTCCTCGTCCATGCGGGCAGACATACCCTGGGTCAGGATCACGCCTTCCGCCTTTGGAGACTTGGCAAAAAGCACCTTTCCTTCAGCGACATAGACATGGGCAGACTCGCCGTCAACTACCTGGAATTCCGTACCTAGCACTCGTACAAATGCTCCTTCTGCCTTCACTTCAAACGGTACCGTCTCATTTCTGGCGACATCGAAATACACCTTTCCGGACATCTTCACCTGCCTTGGTTCATCCTCTCTGTATCGGAGGACCGAACCTTCAGCAAGCGTCACGGATGTTCCATCAGGAAGAGCATATTCCTGAACCGAAGCCTCGGCTGTCAGCTCTACCCACTGTGACTGGGAACGGTTCCAGAACAGGAAGACACCAAGAAGGACCACGGCAGCTGCGGCAACAGAACTCCAGACGCGGAAATGGATTCTTCGCGGCTGCGGTCTGACGCCGTGCGCTTCATTGAAACGCTCCAACGCTTTCCTCGTGTCGAACTTTCCCTCCTGATAATGCTTCAGGACGAAGTCCATATGTCTGTCCTCAAAGTGTGACATAATTAAACAATATGGATTATGTTTCCGCTATAAAGACGGAAGACTTTACAAAAACTACTATCGTCAGGCAAAAAAGAATGAATAAATTTTCACAACCCCGTCCTTAAGTATCTTCAAAGCCTTGCTGATCTGGTTCCGGACGGTATTTTCAGAAATTCCCAGCTCATCCGCAATCTCCATATATTTAAGGCCGTCGCGCTTGCTCATGAGAAATATCTGACGGCATTTTTCCGGAAGCGAGTCGATTGCGGTCCATAACCTGGCTTCTGTCTGTGAACGTTCCTGGGCATCATCATCTTCAATGATTCCATATGTATCATATGGCTTCAGAGATTCCGTCGGGATTCCTTTCCGGCGAAGCTGGTCCAGACAACGGTTTCGCACCATCATATATAGGTATGCTTTCCTGTTCGATATGGCCACCCCCTCCTGCAGCTTCTCCCAGAGCGCGGCAAAGCTCTCCTGAACCACATCTTCGGCAGAATCAGCATTGCCGAGATAATGCAGCGCATAGAGACACAGTGGTCTGTAGTTATAATGGAACAGGGACTCCATCCTAATTTCTCAGATTCTTTATCAATGTATACAGACGGGTGAGTCCCCATATGAAGATAAGGATATATCCCGCAAGAATCAGCTTGGCGTTGCCGCTCTGAAGGCCGGCCTTGATGTGGAGGATCATGAACACCACTACAGCCAGCAGCACCAGAGCCATAAAGGCTACATATGCGATCTTAAATATTCTGTTTCCCATATTTCATATTTTTCAATATGTAAAGATAGATATTTTTGAGTTACTGCTCAACATTTATTAATTTCGTGGACACTTATTTGATACGAAATTTTACTGATATGACAGATACTATCATCATTGCAGCTGTCGCTGCCGTCATCGCCGGACTGGCAGGCTGGCTTATAACACGTTCGCTCTTCATCACCAGGCTGAAGGTACAGGAAGAGATGCATAAGAAAGAGATGGAGAACGCAGAGCGCCTTGCCCGGCAGGCGCAGGCCAATTATGACAGGACCTTGAAGGAAATGAAGGAAACGGTGGTGGCGAGCGTGACAGCAGAGACAGAAAAGATACTCAAGAAGCGCGAGGAGGAGCTGACAAGCGGAACACAATCGACAATGGACGGCATCCTCAAGCCTCTCAAGGAGAGCATGGCTGCGATGCAGAAGGCGATGAAGGACAATGAGACATCGCATGTCGAGGTGACTGCAAGACTTGCAGCACAGCTGGACCAGGCAGTAAAGGACATGAGGGAGAAGACAAGCGACGTAGGCAAGAAGGCAGATTCTCTTTCTGAGGCGCTTACAGGAAGGCCTAAGATCCAGGGATGTTTCGGGGAGAATTTCCTTGATGACATTCTGGTAAGAGAGGGACTCAAGGAAGGCATACACTATACAAGAGAAGAAGCCAACCAGGACAGAAGCCGTCCGGACTTCGTGTTCCATTTCAAGGATGGATTCGAGGAAAAGGACCTCATAGTGGATTCGAAGGTTTCCCTTACAGCATATGTAGAATATGTCAATGCCGGATCTTCAGAAGAAAAGTCAGCGGCCCTTGACAGACATATCAAGAGCATAAGGAAGCATATCGACGAACTGTCAAAGAAGGAGTATGCGAAGAAGAACGCAAAGTCATTCGCTGACTATGTTCTGATGTTCATGCCTATGGAAATGGCCTACAGAGTGGCCCTGGAGGCAGATCAGATGCTATGGCAGGAAGCCTATCAGAAGAATGTGCTCATCGTGACCGAACAGACCATCATGCCTTTCCTCAAGATCATGCAGCTCACCTGGAACAAGTATCGTCACGACACAAGGATACAGGAGATCACTCAGGCCGCACAGAACATGATCGACCGCGTGGCAGACTTCTATGACCAGTATGGTGAACTCGGAAAGAAGCTGAAGGCTGTGGGAGTGGCCTACAATAACGGCATCACCAAGCTTCAGGAAGGAGGAAGGAGCATCACTACCTCAGCCAGACAGGTAATCAGCCTGGGCACCAAGCTCAGCAAGGGAAAGGAACTGAGCGTTCCTGAATCTGTGGCTGAAATCGGATCGGACGAATAATCAGAAAGAGAAGATCAGATTCTTGTCTTTTCCGTAAAAGCAGTTCTTGACCAGCAGTTCTCCGGTAAGCACAGGCACCATAGCAGTCTTGCCGGCAGGGAATATATACATTGTATCGCCCTGGACCATCGAATAGGTTATGTCGGACACATTGGAGACTTCCATCCTGCTGTCACTTATCTTCCTGACTTTCAGGGACGCATGGACCAGTTTGGAAAGATGCTCCTCACTACCGACCAGGGTTCCCTGGAAGAACGCAACCGTCCTGCGGGCATCAAGAGCCTCCCTGATGGCCTCCTCCGACCTCTCGCTGGCGAAAACCAGGGTCATAGGCCTCATCCATTTCCCATCATGAGCATAGCTTGACGCTACAGAACCATGGATATCAGTATTTGCCATCGGTGCAATGCCATATTCGGAATGCCAGTCAAAGGTAAGAGGATAAGACTCCATGCAATTATACGCCTCATAGGCCGAAATCTTTCCCGCCTTGATAAGTTCATCATGGATCTGATATAATGTAGACTTGTTGTCAGGCCAGCCCGGATGGTTCCATATTATATATCCACCCTGTTCAAGAGCATTGTCAATGGCTTTGAGAGGATCCTTGACATCAAGTTTATCCGCATCCTTGATGAAAATGGCATTCAGATGGCCGAGAGGCTTGCTTCGGGTGATTTCGGCACCTTTTATCAGAATGAATCCCATCTTGTCTGCTTCCGCCTTGGCGATATCGTATGAAGCATTATGGCCCGCCTTCACAACATCCCTATGAGGACGATATTCAAGATGGTCCGTCATGGCTATTGCATCAAGGCCCTCCTGCCATGCCTCCAGAACCCGTATTGTAGGCCATACAGACCCATCAGAGAATACGGTATGGATGTGAAAATCACATTTTAGAGTCTGATATCCGTCAAAACCAGGGATGACGATCTCGGACCTGTATTGCGAAGCATCGCGGTGGTCATACTTGTGTACATCATCATTTGAAAGCTGTGCGTTAGCCGCCAACGGCAGAATCAGTGCTGCCAAAGTCAGGATTTTCTTCATGTCATAGATACATTTATAAGGCAAATTTAATTATATTTGCACTATTAACACACACATTTCAATATTCTCTATCATGAAAAGGATACTTATCGGTCTTATCGGGCTGCTGGTGTCTGTAGTAATCTGTAACGCACAGATCACTCCTACAAAGCAGATAGACACCCTCATCATCACTGCACTGCGATACAACGAAGCTGAAGTCGACAAGGAAGACTGGCCTTATGATGTCATCTATAAATCAAAGACTGACTTCAAGATCGGAGATAAAACATATAATATAATAGAGGTAAACAAGTGGGGCAGGACAACTCACTATGCAATCATTGATTCAAAGAAGAATAAAGGGATGCCTATGGATCTCTGGATGACCACCGGAAACATCCATAAATTCACTCTCATACTTTTCAATGGTCATGAATTCCATTGCATGTCAAGCAAATACATCCCGGTGGAGAAATACCACTCGCAACCATGCGTTGTGTCACATTCTGTTGAAGGAAGAGACGTCGTGAAGATGGAATTCCCTGAATTCCTTTGCCACGGAGAAGGAGAAGTGACCGTGCTGGTGCAGGTAGCGCCGTCAGGACACGTGACAGGAACAAGGATTCTGGACGACATATCTGACAACAACAAGTGCCTCAGATACTTTGCACAACGATCTGCCAGCCTCTCGAGGTTTACGGAATCAGACTCAAAGGAGCCTCAGATAGGAGAAATCGTCTACAAATTCAACAAGGACAAGTCTTCTAAAGACAAGAAGAAATTCGATGCTCTTTTGGAGAAACACCCTTGGCTGCCTTAAAGACCCTGTTGAAATAAGTCACATTCCTGAAGCCGCATTGCCTTGCAATCGCGGCTATACTTTCATCAGTAGTTGAGAGCATGGTGCATGCCAAGTCGATCTTCTTGGTATTTATATGATCGACAAGGCCTTTACCATAGTGTTTCTTGAAAAAAAGACAGAAATATGTCCTGTTCATCCCTGCGTACGAAGCGATATCATCCAGAGAGATGCCGGATATCAGATTGCACGATATATATCGGTCGATCCTGGACTTCTTCTCTTCTATGTCTGCCATGTCATAGTCCGGGATCTTAGACAAAGGTATGAACTCTGATGGAGCAGAAAGATGATGGAGCAGGTCCAGAATAATAAGGGATTCCCTTTCATGCTGTGCTGATTGAAGCTGATTCAACAGCGAGTATACAGAAAACCATTTGGACCCGGTCAAAGCCACCGGTCCCTTGACTTCCTTAAGACGAAGGACCAAGTCTCCAAGTTGCGGGAATGTCCTTAGAAGAGACTCGAACCACAGGTCTTCTAAACGAAGCACCACAGCATCAAGACTTTCATTATATTCATCACCTAAATCCGTCGAGGCAAAGCTATAGACAGAGTGGGGAGGAAAGAAAAGAATATCATTCTCATTTAAACAACACAACCGGCCGTCAATGGTATACATACCGGATCCAGACTTGACCAACAGCAATGTCCATGACCTATTAGACCTTTGATTTACAGCGCTTTTAACTAAAAGACGGATATCTCCTATACTATAATTCCCTGTTCTCATAATCTTATAATCACCGCACAAATATAGTAT
Source organism: Bacteroidales bacterium (assembly GCA_015060255.1). Taxonomy (GTDB): domain Bacteria; phylum Bacteroidota; class Bacteroidia; order Bacteroidales; family UBA932; genus Cryptobacteroides. The sequence goes on from SUYV01000046.1 coordinate 9,615, forward strand.
AATTTATGCAGAATATAGTATAATTTAGAAATTATCTTGCAGAAAACCGACTTTAGGATACCACCATCCCTATAATTATACTATTTTCAGTATTGCAAGATAGTCGTAATGATCTCCCTCGGCCACAATCTCAGCCTTGAATCCGGCCTCTTCGGCATGATAAGCCAGAGTCTCGAAATCTGCATACAGCCAGTCGAACGGCTCACCGACCACGTCCTTGTAAACCATCTGGTAGTCCACCTGACCGTAGTAGTCATCGGCAAGATCTATCTCGAAGACGCCGTCTTCATCTTCATACAGATACCTGAGGTCGCTGGAGTCGATGAGGACTGATCCGCCCGGATTCAGAAGGGTCTTCAGCCTGCTGAAGAAAGCCGGCATGTTGTCAAGATTCCCTATGATGCCTGTTCCGTTCATCAGCATCAGTATGGTATCGAATTTTTCCGTGAAGGATTCATCATAGAAATTGACACAGCGGGCATCCACTCCCCTGTCACGCATCACCTCAACGGACAAGGCGGAAATGTCTATGGCGACAGACCCCTTGCCCATGCTCTTCAAGGCCAGCGAGTGGCACCCGCTGCCTGCTCCTACATCAAGAATGCGGCCTGCAGCACTCTGCAGGGCCAGTTTCTCGAGATAAGGCATGTCGTCGAAAGACCTGAACAGATCCTTCACAGGGATCTCGTCATCGTCGAACATTGACGAACGCACCACCAGCTTGCCGGCCTTGCCGGTCTTATGAAAATCATAAATAGCAGCTCCCATCGGGTCACCGCTTCTAAAAATCTGCTTCATGACACAAAGATAAGGATTATTCGACGTGCGCTTCGGCAAAACTGGCCAAAAATTAAGTTAATCTGCTGAAAGAGAATGTGGCTATTGCCTTATCTTTGCACCATAAAATTCAAACCTATGGAAAAATTATTGATACATACCTTCGAAGAAGTGCACCACATGTGCCTGATATACGGACTCAAGAAGACATACGGCCGGTTCCCGTTCATGGCTTGCAATCCTATGGCGACTCCGCCTCCTGTCAGGAGGAAGCCGGAGCGCACACGTCCGCTGCTGGGATGGAAACGCAACCCTGTGAACGTGCAGTATTACAAGAACGATATACTTATATTATATAATGCGGATTTGGGAGAGGTCGTGGTATTCGCCAAGGCCATGATAGACGAATATCTTGTCCTCAGACACCCATACCTGAAGACCGTCTGGGAAGACAATCTACTGAAGGAGAGCGCTTCAGGCCATGTCATTGCTGAGATTTCCTCTGTGCTTCCAGCGACTGACGATATGCCTTAGGCGACATTCTCTCGACCCTTTTGAAGTATTTTCCGAATACTGACTGGGACGGAAAATCCAGTTCGTCACTGATTTCCTGAACAGTCATGGTAGTGGACGAAAGGCATCCTTTCGCATACAGGACAACGAATCTCTCGATCCACTCCAAGGCAGTCATACCTGTCTCCTGTTTCAGCAGGGCCGACAGGTATTTGTTTGTCATGCATAGCCTGTCGGCATAGAAACCTATGTCGCGGTGCTCTTTGAAATGCTCCGCAGCCAGAGAGATAAACTTCTCGCAGACCTCCTGCTGACCCGTCATGACGGATTTCTGCTGCTGAGCATCGTGCACATAATATCCCAGACCATAATAATATGCAGAGAACAGATGTCTTATGATCTCTTCCTTATATGGATGGTCTTCCTGGCTCATGATACTCTTGACCATTCCGTAGCAGTTGGCGAAGGCGTTCAGACCCTCCTGATTCAGAGCATAGAAGTGGTTTGACTTATAAGACAGTCTTTCCTGAAAGCTGACAGGGAGGTTCAGCGAATCGGTGAATTCCTCCGCTGTAACCATTCCGAACCCCTCGAAGTCATCGCTCGCCTCGAGAGACTCGATGACCTGGCCGGGGAAGAATATGGCCATTGACGGAGCCTTGAGTGCATAGGAGAAGAAGTCTACAATGCATGAGATCTCACCTTTGGCGATGACCACCTGTGTCACCTTACTGACCTTATAAGGGAAGCGGAGTCCCGTCAGAATCGTGTTTGTATCCAGAAGTTCTATCATGATTACAAAGTTACAAATTCGGCAATTGCGAACAATAACCTGCTTGATTTTTGAGCAAATCAGTCCAAATCGTAGGCAAAACTGACCAATAAAAAATACGATTCGGCAAATCATTCCAATCTTGAAGCATATCGTCCCTTTACTTGCTGGCCACATGCCTCTACCTTTGCACCGTCAAAATAAAGGAAAAGAATATGAGCAAAATGAAACTTAAGACAGGCAAGGTCGAAGAGAAAGTAGTCGGAGCCTACAAGGCAATCGAGGAAGGCGTCGTTGGAACTTATCAGAAGATCGAGGATAAATTCGTGGAGAAATTTCTTGAAGTAGAAGAAGTAATCGAAATTCCAGAAGAAGGAGACAAAGAGTAATATGAAAAGATTCATGACGATTTTATGCGCCATCGCATTATTCGGCGCATCGCTTTCTGCACAGGAAGCAGACACATTAGTAGTGATAGTAAAGCATGACAACAGCGGCAACACATTCTTTGAAAGGTCGGCTACGAATACCAGCTTGGGTGCTGGGGCTACGGCGACGGAGTGCACACTCACCAGGTGAAATGCGGAGTCGGTTTCACGTTCTAGACACGTTTGTCCACCGGATCAGTTGTTCCGGTGGACAAATTGGTATATTATTGGAAAGGGAGGAGTAAAACGATTGATTATGAACATCTATGACTTCAAGGTACGCGGCGCCAAGGGCGTGGAAGTGCCGATGAGCGACTTCAAAGGAAAGGTCCTCCTTATTGTAAACACCGCCACAGGATGCGGATTCACCCCGCAATACGAAGGATTGCAGACACTCTATGACAAATACAGGGACAAAGGCCTGGAGATCCTTGACTTCCCTTGCAACCAGTTCGGCAACCAGGCCCCGGGAAGCGAAGACGATATCCAGGAGTTCTGTACCCTGAAATACAACACCACATTCCCTCGCTTCGCTAAGATCGAAGTCAACGGGAAGGACGCAGATCCGCTGTTCGTGTTCCTCAAGACCCAGAAGGGAGGCTTCCTGGGGGACGACATCAAGTGGAATTTCACCAAATTTCTCGTCTCGCGGGACGGTGAAGTCGTCGAAAGATACGCACCTGTAACAAAACCGGAAAGCATTGAAGGCGACATTTTGAGGCTGCTGTAGAGGATTTTAGAGTTTTATTTTGTGAATCACCAAAATCTTTATATATTTGCAGTCCCATTCGGTGAAATGGACAGTTTTGGTGAGATGGGTGAGTGGCTGAAACCACCAGTTTGCTAAACTGACGTACGGGATTACTGTACCGGGGGTTCGAATCCCCCTCTCACCGCAGAAAAAGAGGTATAAGCGATTGGATATCAATTACTTGTACCTCTTTTCTGTTTTAACAAACCCAAATAATCGCCCATTTTTGGGGCTTATAAATCGAAATCTTTTTTCAGAACACCTCTGAAAATATCGGGGTTATCAGAGAGTAACTTATCTAACTTTTCTGCATTTATACGCCAACCCTTACCGTTTCTATATGCTACTGCATTGGGTTTTAGCAATCCCGAGTTCAGTATCTCTTGTGCTTTTGTCGTACCGCAACCCAAATACTTTCCTAACCCCTTTACGCCTTTGATAATACGTTCATCTTTGCTCTGTGGTGCTGTGTGCGGTTCGTCTATCTGTGACGTCTGTGTCGGTTCAACATCTTCTACCTCTGTGTCGGTTTTGTCAGTTACAGCTTGTTTCTGAACACCTAACAGGTTACCGAGAAATGTCAGTAACGTATGTTGGTAGTACCTCTGAATGCCGTGCATCTGAACAACGAAGTAACCTAACTCTATCTCTGCTTTGACGGATGCCGACGTGTTACCGATGGCGTCACGTTTCAATGCCTCAACATCCTCTATTGTCAGTACGTCGTATGGTTGTTCGTATATATCGGTTATTTTACCATATAACGCTTGGAGCATCTGATGTTGTCCGTCTGCCGAGAGTTCCAACAGCATCTGTTCCACGTTCTCGTGCATCACGGATAACATCTTATGATAATACTCTGAACCTTGTGAAATGTCTATATCATTATATCTAATACCATTTTCTATGGCATTGTTATACCATACACATCTGGATAACTCATTAAGATAATCGTATATATACTTTATATCCATTTTCATTTACTTTACATACAAAGGTATGAAATCATATTGAAACTTCTTCTTTATCTTTTAATTTGCCGATTTTAAGGGCGTTGCACCCCTCGCAATCGGGCTTGCTACCCCCGCTTGGGTATATTGGTTATATACCCGAGCATACTTCAACAAGACTGATTTTCTCACGTGTCCGCTTATCTCGGAAGTATATCATCCTGTCGGAACTATCAAGAAACATCGCTGTTCTGAACTCTGACATACCGAGCAAATTCAAGACGTTGGAATGCTCGCCGACTTCACTATACAGGCGTTCCCCGTACCTCTCTACAAATTCACGGACGTTGGTGTTATGGAGTACTACCTCAACGCGGAACAAGGTGTCAATATCCTCCCACCCTAACCACGTTTTCAGACGTTCCGTTTTCTGTGGACTGCTCTCATTTAGTTCCTTTGCCTTATCGTAGATACGCATTTTCATATCTGTTTCTTTCGCTTGACTGAAATACAATGTTGGTAGTTTTGACATCTTGACACGGCACCGGCTGTAATACTCGCCATATCCGTCTAACTTTTCATCGTTTGTTACCTTCCTTCCATTGAGGAATAAATCATAATTCTCAACATCCTTAATCATCTTGCGGACTTTGCTGATGTAGTTGTAGTTGCTGTCAAATGCAAGTTCAAGTTCAGTTACATTGTTGAAAGTCATTCCATAGAAGTCTGCTACATACATCAAGTCGCAGATATGGTTCGTCGGTTCTCCGTTCGGCACTCTCGTATATACACGGTATAACGCCCCGTTCTCAAACGAGAAGAACGCCTTGCCCACGTACTTGGCACTATTGGAGAATGTGAACGTACCGAGACGGAAAAAACCGTCTACATCTCTTACGTTGAGGACTGCGGACATCTTCGTATCATCTTCTTCAATGAACACGAGACTGAAATCGTCTTCGTCCAAGATGCGGGCATTTGTCATCTCGTCGTATCGTGTAGTATGCTTACGGAGGTAGTCGTACAGGTTCTCGGGCATATTGTAGCACACTCGCAGTTTATCTACGTTCACCGCCCAATCAATTCTCTTTGCCATAGATGTCAGTCGTTGAGGTGTCGTTATTGTTTATCGGCTTCATAGGGAGCTTCGCCCAATAGTCGCACATCGCCTTGCTTATCTTCTGTTTAGTGTCATTGCTGTGCTTACGTCCTTGGTGGGCGATGCTCTGTTTCTCACGTGTCTGCTGTGAGACATCGTTTCTGTAAATACGTTTCTGTGGTTGTACCATAGTCAAATTCGTTTTTATACTTTATTATTGAAGTTCGCGATCGCTACGCTATCGCGAACAATAGACTACAAGTCAAAATGAATATCATAGTCTATATAATAAATATAGTTTAACATTGAAAAATGTCAAGATAGTGGAGAAAATTTTCGCAACGAACTGTCCTACGCCTATATTCTGAAACAGAAACTACCCCGTTTAAGGTTAATCAAGTCGCTGACATTGATAGTCTTATTTGCCAAATTTACGAAAACAATTCACGAAATCACTCTATTACCAAGGTGGAAAAAATACTGATATATTGATTTTTACAATCGGATTATATATCTTTACATCCATAAATCGCAATTTAACAAATTGTATTATGGAAACTTGGAAAATCATTACTAACGTCACTCTCATAGTCATCATCCTTGCTTTTACTGTTGTGGTAATAGTTGATTACATCAAACATAAGGATGACGAGTCTATTTCAGCAGAAGACCTAAAGCAGCTTAGGAAAAGCCATTTTATTTTTGTTATGCTTGTTGCCATCGGACTTCTCTATTCTCACATCTGCAGATTCTTTATCTGACAAATTCGAATTTACCTAACGTATTCAAAAATAAAGTGTATTCAGAAAAATCAATTTGAATACACTTTTTTAATGCTTGTATCGTATTCATATTTATCAAAGATTTATTTGAATATATCAAATAAATTCACTACCTTAGCTATGAAGTTAATCATAGACATTTTCAGTATGAATACAGCAGTTATATACGCCCGAGTATCCTCAACAGGAGACAGGCAGACAACCGAAAGACAGGTAGCAGACTTGAAGAAGTATATCTCCATAAATGAAATGGAGTTAGTGTCAGTCTTCGAGGAAAAGATGAGCGGAGCAAAGGAGAACCGTCCTGTTCTGACGGAGTGTATTGAATACTGCATCACCAACAAGGTGCATACCCTCTGTGTCTCGGAAATCAGTCGTCTGGGTCGTTCCACCAAGATAGTCGTGAACACTCTTGATGAACTGACAAAAGCGGGAGTGAACGTCTATATACAGAACCTACCTCTCTGCACCCTCAACGAGGACGGACAATCGAACCCGATTGCAAAGATGATTACAGCGGTACTCTCATCATTTGCCGAAATTGAACGAGACAACATCAAATACCGCCTCAACAGCGGTAGAGAACTCGCCAAGGCAAAGGGTGTCAAAATGGGTAGAAAAGTCGGTTCTGTCAAGTCCAAGGAGCAGAAGGCAGAGGAATACTCAAATGTCATCAAACACCTTAAAAAGGGGCAGTCTATACGCAATACGGCTACACTCTGCGGAGTGTCAGTAAGTTCAGTTCAGAGGATTAAGAAGGAGTTCAACTTATAGAAACAGAGACAATGCCGTCCGGCATTGCCTCTGCTATGAACACCGAGGGGAAGAAGCACCGCAAGGAAGCGGTTTCCGTCAGTTACCTATCGGGCTATCCCTCAATAGCACGGTAGTGTGAACGGACTTTCACTGTCTTGCCATTGATAATGCGCTCGTGCGCCTTTACCTTGACAACCTTTTGTGTACTGACTTCGATATGAAGTTTCAAAGTAACTTTGAGTCGTTCTTTCATAATGTATGATTTAAAAGAGAATTTCGTAAAGAACACCCTATGTACTGAACTACATCCCTCGGCTTATGCTTCCTGAAAAAGAAAAGGTATTCAGTGAGGGCTGAATACCAATCCGTTGTTTCTCTTTTTGCCTTTCGGCTCATACATTATGCGACAAAGGTATATAAAGTTTTCAATATCACAAACTTTTCCGAAAAATTATTCCTGCGTAGCATTGTCAAGTGCATCAACCACTTTCTGTTTACCCTTACGGGTTGAGGCAATATATGGACGCATTACCTCAACGTCGGAGTGTGAGGTTATCTGTGCAATCAAGTCAAGTTCCACGCCCTCGTTGAGTGCCGTTACCACGAATGTCCTACGAGCAGTATGTGATGTCAAATCCGCTTTTGGTGTCTTGACTTCCTCAACCTTGTCTAACTTGTATTGGTAGTCTATCCATTCGCCTTGCAGCTGTGCCAACTTGCCTAACTCTTTTAAATGGTCATTGTACTTCTGATTGCTGATGACAGGGAAGACTACGCCATTGTCGTACAGGTTGTCCTTGTACTTCTCATATATACGGGTTGCCACCTTGGATAAAGGGAAAGGTATCCTATCCTTGTCCTTCTTCGTAAGGATGTCTATCTCGTACTTTCCGTCTTCAACCTCTCGGATATTGTCGTGCTTCAACTGCTTGATGTCCGAGTAACGTAGTGCCGTGAAACATTGGAACACGAAGAAGTCACGTGTCATATCCATAGAACCGCCCTGTTCGAGTTCGAGGCTTATAATGGTTTTCAGTTCCTCGGTAGTGAGATACCTCACCGCCTTTCTGCTCTGTGGTAACGTCGGTTCATACTCAAAGAACTCTTTGTTTACTGGGTAGTTCTTCTGATTAGCATACTTTAGGAACTCTTTAAGCATACTCAACACCTTTGCAATCTTGTCGTTATACATAGTCGTTGAAAGGTGAGACAGGTACTTGTTCATAGTCTCGGTGCTGAAATCCGTGAAACGGATGTCTGCCTTGAATGCTTTGAGGCTTTGACGGGTTCGTGCGAACATCTCTCTATATTCCTTGCTCCAACGACGTGTTTCGGAGCGTGTCTCAATGTATTTGTCGAACACGAAGAAGAACTCGTCTGTCTGACTTTTGCCCGACTGCTTGTAAGTGTAGTTGAACTGCTGTTTCAAGTCCTGAAGTGTCGGTGTTGCCTCACGTAGTGACGCCTTGTTGAAATAGTCATCCACAAAACCAATATAGGTATCAATAGTGGCGTTGAGGATATTGAACTGCACTCCGTCTATTATGCACCCCTGCTTGAAACGTTGTTTTTTGCTATCCCACTGCTTTTCCTCTGCTGACAACTTCGTATGCAAGTCCGTTCTACCTCCTGCATATGTAACTCGGATACGGACGCAACGTGTGCCGTTCTTGTATGTGTTACCAAGTCCGACAGATATTCTATGCTTATGTGCTACTACCATAACAGATTGTTTGTGTCAAAAATACAAATTTTAATATAATCGCCCAAATAATCGCCCAATTTTATGCGAAATATAGCGAAATGACACGAAATAGACATCTTGGTAATTGCTTGTCATTTAGTTGATTATTAAAATACTATGAAATAATGTGAAATATAAGTCAAAATCCCCCTCTCACCGCAGAAAGGAAGTCGTAAGACTTCCTTTTTGTGGTATATGGGGGGTGAGAACCCTGGGTTCGTTATCGACGAAGTCGCTGAGCCTTAGCGAAGAATCCCCCTCTCACCGCAGAAAAGGAAGTCGCAAGGCTTCCTTTTTGTGTTATAGGGGGATGAGGACCCTATGAGGACTACATAATAATCTTATGAAATTCTAAAGCTGCATATATGTCAAGGCATATCTGATACCATACGAATAGCAAACGTTACCTTCGTTAATTTCGAACCCCTGATATACCTGAGGAGTTCCGTAATCTTTGCTGGAGTCCTGATGCGTAGCCACCTGCATTCCAAAACCATTCCTGGCCCCATTGCTGTCTGTCAACGTCAGGTATCCCATAAAGCTGCAGGGCCCCGGATAATAATAGCAGGACCACTCGGCTGGTGCCACTTCATAGATCCCCATTTCATAGGTGCCGGAACTGATCGTATTGCCTGATTCAACGATGGAGTATGTCATATCGTGATTGAGGAACACCTTCGCACCATCCTGCAACTTTCTTCCGGCCTGCAGTTTTATGGTTGCCGGCTCGATAAGATGTTCCGGCATCCATTCTTCAAAACAGATCACACTGCTGACCTCATACTCCCCGAACATTACCTTATAACCGTCGAGAAGCAGATGGTCCACCAGAATGTCACCTTCCGTAACATAAGACAGGCGATGTCTCTTGACAGCATAATCAATATCATTTTCAGGCTTATATTCTGCTGTAAGATCCTCGAACAAATATACTTCCTGTGTCGGCCCGAAGATGCCGTGTGGCCCTTCACCCTTTACAATCAGCACATAGAAAGTCCTCCTTCCGTTCTTTTCAAAATTCACCTCCCAAAGAAGTTGAACTACAATCTGACTGTCAGGAAGAATATTACTGAAGACAGAAGGGAATTCCCTGCAGGAATTACTGAAATTCATTATGCTGCCTGTATCTCTAAGATCACCTTTAGCATCATAAACCTCCATTCCAATTCTACCGGTAGGGCTTGCAATATCATACTCAACGAACTTGCAGATGCCGTTATCCATAAAAATAGGATCCTTTCCTATGAAGTTGGCAACGGATTCCCCATATTTGCCGCCTGTAAGACATTCATAATCGATCAGAATTCTTCCTCCCTTGGAAGTCTCGATGTCGAATCCTTCCTGAACTGCGCTGAACACTGTTTCCCATTCACCCCAGTTCTCCGTGTCTGGACGATAGTCATCTGCAATGCAGACCTTCACTTCAACCTTCCGCTCCGCTTGTGTCAGGTTCGCAGGAATGGCAAAAGCAATAATTGCTCTTGAGTACTTTGGATAATCGTCGTTCTCTTTGTACCATTCTTTATAGAACTCATGAAACTTTTCCTTGAGTTCACCTGTCAATGCCGCAAGTTCGGAATCATTCGTTACAACAGTCGGCTCCTCAGATTCAACACCTTCTATCTCTACGACGTACTTGAATGACTTGAATGCCATACCAGGTTCAAATTTGGTCATCACCTGCTGATATTCAACTTCAAACCAGCAGGTATCACCTAAATACGAAATCCTATCTTCCTGATCGGAAGTCCCGAGCACTTCCGGCTCGAAATAGTGACTGCCCAAGCAAGCACTCATACTCACTGCACACAGCAGAAGAATCAGAATCCGTTTCATAAAAGTTCGTTTAACTATAAATAATAGATGCTTTTCAGTATGGATAATTAAACTTAGCAGATATCATCTGCTTCGTATTCTTTGCGGATTTTGTATTCTATCAAGGTATTGAATATCTGATATGCGGCAAGAGAATACCAACTGAGATATTGCCATGGATCAGATCCTAAAGAGATGTCGTGAATCATGTATATGATACCGATAGCCAGAAATATCAAAGCTACCACCGCCTGTACGATGACAACGCCTTTGTTGCTGAATTCTGACAGAAGTTCCGGATGTCTTTCCCTGCCTGTGAGATACCTCTGATTGATGGCAAGGGCTATAACAGCAATGATAACAATTACTAATTCCAGTTTGTTGTCATGAGATGAAGACACCCATCTGAGACTGCCGCATGCAACTAAAGACAGCAGCGACAGCATGCGGCATATTTTCAAAGTTTTCATAGTTATTCCTCCTTTTTGAATTTCTTCAGTTCGTTGAAATAGATGACGGCCCATAGAATGGGAAAGACAAGAAAGATGACTCCTCTGAAAATACGTCCTTCATCATCAATGAATTCCAGGACAGACAACGCTAGCCATCCGAGCGCAATGACAGGCCAGCCGATACGCCAGGCCTTGTGGGATTTGAGTTTGTTCATATATGATTGTGTTCGTTTTACATCAGACGCCCGCGGGCATCATTTGACTACAACAAATATAATCACTTTCAGCATTGGTTGTTCCGGACCTGGACATTTTTAACATGTTGAGGGTTTTGCAACATTTATTATCTTATTTCTGCTCTTCGAGACCCATAATGAGCGATGGCGGCAACGATAATTCCAGCAGACGCTTCATTTCCCTGAAATATGGCTCCGTATGTCTGAAGAACATTTCATAACCGCGGCACAAAG